>PFKD01000455.1:4053-8431 GCA_002784125.1 Flexibacter sp. CG_4_10_14_3_um_filter_32_15 | reverse complement strand
GTAGCTAAACCTTGTAATTTGGAATTAATAATAAAGTTACGCTACTCTGTAGCTTTTGAAATTTATTTTTTATTATCATTCTACAAAGGTTACGCTACTCTGTTGCTAGGAAAGGACTATTTTAGATTTTATAAATGTCACTCATATTACTATTCCATATTAATTGTGTGTTCGTTTTAAATACCGTTGTTGGTATTTTAGCGAAGCGACACCAACAACATCAAAATCCTGTAATTATCATAGTAATCATAAAAATCACTCGCTAATCAGTATTTGAAATGAAAAAACAACTTTACATCGTCAAAATAGGAGGAAATTGTATCGACAATCCAAATGAATTAGGACCTTTTTTAGAAAATTTTGCTCGTCTTCCTGCATCAAAGATTTTGATTCATGGAGGTGGAAAAATAGCTACACAAATTAGCCAAAAATTAGGAATTGTTCCCAAATTGGTGGAAGGAAGACGCATCACCTCAAAAGAAGAATTAGAAGTCGTTACGATGGTTTATGCAGGACTTATAAACAAAAAAATTGTGGCTACGCTGCAAAGTAAAAACTGTAATGCCTTAGGATTATCAGGTGCAGACGCAAATACAATCTTAGCAAAAAAACGTCCTGTCAAAACGATTGATTATGGTTTTGTGGGTGATATTGAAGAAATAAATACAGAAATAATTGAGTTGCTACTTCAAAAAAATACAATTCCTGTTTTTTCTGCCATTACGCACGACAAAAAAAGTGTTTTATTAAATACAAATGCTGATACGATTGCTTCAAGTCTTGCCGTTGCATTGAGTCAAAATTATGAAACAACTTTGATTTATTGTTTTGAGAAAAAAGGCGTTTTAAAAGATACAGAAGACGAAAATTCAATTATTTCCACGCTGAAATTTCAAAAATATGAAGAGTTGAAAAAACAAGAAATCATTTATAAAGGAATGATTCCAAAGTTAGATAATTGTTTTGATGCGCTTCAAAAAGGCGTTCAGAAAGTGATTATTAGCAATATTGATTTTATCAAAAATAAAGATTTGCCACATACTGAAATTTTACTTTAATGCTAATTCCAAACCCTAAGGGTCTTCGAAGACCCTTAGGGTTTAAACCAAAACAAAATGAAAGAAAACAACATAAAAGACCTTCAAAAAAAAGCTATACAATTACTTCAAAATTTAATTTCTACGCAATCATTTTCTAGCGAAGAAGACAAAACGGCCATTTTGATTGTTGATTATTTAACAACCTATGAAGTTAATTTTAAACGAAGTAACAATAATATTTGGGCAAAAAATTTATTTTTTGATGAAAATAAACCAACCATTTTACTCAATTCGCACCACGATACCGTAAAACCAAACAAAGGTTATACAAGAAATCCATTTGAGCCAACTATTGAAGATGGGAAATTATTTGGCTTGGGAAGTAATGATGCAGGAGGTTCTTTGGTTTCTTTGTTGGCTACTTTTGTTCATTTTTATAAAGAGGAAAATCTGAACTATAATTTGCTCATTGCAGCAACAGGCGAAGAAGAGAGTTCTGGACAAAATGGCTTATGTGGACTTTTGAAAGAACTTCCAAAAATTGATTTTGCTATCGTTGGCGAACCTACACACATGCAACTTGCCATCGCTGAAAAAGGATTATTAGTAATTGATGGATATGCTCAAGGAATTGCAGGACATGCAGCACACAAAAACACAAAAAATGCTATTTACGAAGCCTTAGAAGATATCTTCTATCTAAAAAATTATGAATTTCCAAAAGTTTCGCCACTTTTGGGAAAAGTAAAACTAAGTGTAACACAAATTAATGCAGGGCAGCAGCACAATGTCGTTCCTTCCTCGTGCCATTTTGTGGTTGATGTTCGTTTTAATGAACTTTATACAAACACAGAAATTTTTGAGTTTTTGAATAAAAATACAAAAAGTAATTTGGTAGCAAGGTCATTTAATCTTAATTCTTCGGGCATTGATAGTTCGCATCCGATTGTACAGGCAGGAATTGATTTAGGCAGAACTACTTACGGCTCGCCAACACTTTCTGACCAAGCTGCTTTATCTTGTCCCTCTTTGAAAATGGGTGCAGGAGATTCTTTACGTTCTCATAGTGCTGACGAATTTATTTTTTTGGATGAAATAAATGAAGCTATTGAAATTTATATTCAACTTTTGTCAAAAATTATTTAGACTTACTTAAACCCTAAGGATCTTCAAAACCCTTAGGGTTTCGATACATAAAATTAAAAAAAAATAGTATGAAACTTTGGGATAAAGGCTATTCAATCAACAATTTAATCGAAACTTATACCGTCGGAAACGATAGAGTTTTGGACATGAAACTCGCCAAATACGATGTTTTGGGAAATCTTGCACACGCCAAAATGCTGCATAAAATTGGAATTCTGACAGAAAAAGAATTGCAAGATATTGAACACGGATTACAAGAAATTCAAACAGAAATTGAAGAAGGAACTTTTGTAATCGAAGATAATTTTGAAGATGTGCATTCTAAAATAGAATTTGAGCTTACTCAAAAAATTGGCGAAGCAGGTAAAAAAATTCATACGGCTCGTTCTCGTAACGACCAAGTTCTTGTCGATTTGCATTTGTATATAAAAGATGAACTAAAAGAAATCAAAGAACTTACTAAAAATCTTTTTGATTTGCTTTTAAAATTGAGTAAAAAACACAAAAATATTCTAATTCCGGGGTACACACATTTACAAATTGCGATGCCTTCTTCGTTTGGTTTGTGGTTTGGTGCGTATGCCGAAACGCTGATTAGTGATGTTATTTTGCTTAATGCAGCCTATAAAATTACTGACCAAAATCCACTTGGTTCGGCTGCTGGTTATGGAAGTTCTTTTCCGATTGATAGACAAATGACGACCGATTTATTGGGTTTTTCGACGCTCAATTACAATGTTATTGCAGCGCAAATGAGCAGAGGAAAACTAGAAAAAACGGTTGCTTTTGCTTTGGCATCACTAGCAGGAACGCTTTCAAAATTTGCCATGGATGTTTGTTTGTATAACAGTCAAAACTTTGGTTTTTTGAGCTTTCCTAAAGAACTTACGACGGGTTCTAGCATTATGCCTCACAAACAAAACCCCGATGTTTTTGAGCTTTTGAGAGGAAAAAGTAACAAAATTCAAAATCTTCCTGCCGAACTTATTATGATTACCACTAATTTACCAAGTGGTTATCATAGAGATTTTCAGCTTTTGAAAGAAAGCACTATGGAAGCCATCGAAACGACAAAAGAAAATCTAATTATTTGTCATTTTATGCTAGAAAATATCATTATTCACAAAAATATAATGGAAAATCCGTTGTATGATTATGTGTATAGTGTGGAAGAACTCAATAAATTGGTTTTGAATGGAATGAGTTTTAGAGAAGCCTATCAGCAATTAGGAAAACAGATTTTAGAAGGTAATTTTAATCCTGAAAAAACCGTAAAGCACACGCACAGGGGAAGTATTGGAAATCTTTGTTTGAAGGAAATTAAGGCAAAATTTGATGAAGTGTTTTAAAATAGTAAAGGTCTTTGTAGGGATGATGCATACATTATCCTTTTTTTTAATCCTTTTCTGAATTCTTGATTTCAATCAATATTTTGAAATGTAAAGGCTTGTATTTTTGTATAAATAATTAGTACATAATTTCATTTTCCCTTAGCAAGCCTTTGTAATCAAAGGTTGATAATGGGAATTATTAAAATTCTTTCTCTATGAAAATTAAAGTTTCAAAACTTACTCAAAATTTAATTGAAGAAGTCAAAACAATTCTTCAAAAAGCACAAAAATTACAAACTCTTTCAAATGATGAATTAAATTCTCGTCCGAATACAGAAAGCTGGACAATCTTAGAATGTATAGAACATCTAAACCGTTATAGTGATTTTTATTTACAAGAAATTGAAAAACGAATTGATAAAAAAATGGACAAAAACAAAGGGAAATTAAACCCAAAACAAGATTATATTTTCAAAAGTGGATGGTTAGGGAATTATTCAGCCAATTCTATGCTGCCTATACAAAAAGGAATCGTTTCGATAGGTGAAAGTGATACTCCAAAAGGAAATCATTTTTTGAAAATTGGTAATAAAATGAAAACTTTTAAAGACAAAAATCCAATTCATAGTGGCGTAGATAGACGGGTTTTGGATACTTTTATTGATGATCAAAATGAATTTATACGTCTTTTAGAAAAATCTAAAAATGTGGATTGGAATAAGACAAAGGCTTCTCTTACGCTTCCTCTTCTCAAATTTAATTTGGGAGATACATTCCGTTTTATTATCAATCATGAAATTAGACATTTTTTTCAGATTGAAAAAATCTTGATTGATTAATTTGATTTTGTCTTATAAGAAA
>PFKD01000455.1:0-4016 GCA_002784125.1 Flexibacter sp. CG_4_10_14_3_um_filter_32_15 | reverse complement strand
CATACTCGTCGTGTCCTACAATATGCTTGCGATTGTGTTTGATGTCTGTATGACGATTTTCAATATCTTTCAAAAGACGATTCAAAGATTTGTATTGTGCTTCTGTAAAACCAACATGTTTTTTATTAATTTTTGAATACGTAGAAGAGGAAATAAATTTTGACATTTCGGTTTGTGTTCCGATTGCCATCATCTCAATTCCTATTGAGCGTCCATTTAAGTCGTTGTGGCGATGTGCTTCATGAGAGAGAGTTCCTTTTCCTGCGTGGTGTGCAGCACGATTTTCATTTACTAAGTGATGAATAACTCCTTCTCTATCTATAATATAATGTGCCGAAACCTTATAGGTTTCGAATACATTCAAAATATCTTTTAAAATATATGGATTTTCTGGTTTTTGAGCTGCATTACTACAAAAATGAAGCATTACATGAGTAATTGAAGCATCTGATGAACGATTACGAGAACATTTATCTGATAAAAGTTTTGGAGCAACTTCTGTAGTTGGGATAAATTTTTCTTCACCACCACCTAAAATTGAGGAAGAATTAGAAATAAAAGCTGAAGACAGAAAAAATAACGAAATAAGTAAACAAGTAGAAAAAATGTAATTCTTGTGCATAGTAGAAAGTAAAGGTTGATGTTGTAATGTAAATAGTAGAAATCTTGTATTGCAATATATGTATAAATATTCGGAAAGCAAATCATTTGCCAATTTTTATTTGGTTTTTCTTCATTGTTACCAAATATTTAAAATATTATTAACTCTTTTATTTTAATTTTTGATTTTGATAGATAACAGGCAAGATTTTTGATAAGAAGTTATGTTTATTAGCAATGCTTTTTAATCTTATTAGATTAAGTAAATTGTTTTTTCTCAAATTAAATAAATATGAAAAATATGAAATTTGAATTTCAAAAAATCGCTCTTGCCTCTGTTTTGGCAACTTTTCTTTTTGTAAGTTGTGAAGATAAGAAAGTTGAGCCTCTCACTTATGATTGCACAACGGTAACTCCTACCTACACTGCTGATGTTAAGACTATCATCGATACGAATTGTGCTACTTCGGGTTGTCATAATTCAAGCTCTCGAGCAGACGGAAGAGATTATAGCACGTATTCTTTAGTAAAACGAGGAGCTAGTGATAATTCATTTATGGGAAGTATGCAACATTTGAGTGGATATAAATCTATGCCTCAAGGAAGAAGCAAACTAAGTGATGCTCAAATTCAAACTATTTCGTGTTGGATACAAAATGGTTCACCTGAATAGTCAGACTATATTTTTTGGTTGTTTTCCTTGCTTTAAATATAAAAAATATAAAAAAAATCCTTTAAGTTGCTTATAAACCAAGCGATTTAAGGATTTTTTTTATACTACTAGACATTTTGCTTTTGATTTAACCGTTAGTTAGGCGTTGCCGTTGTTGAGGTTTTTAAAAGTAAACCTCATTGATAGCGAAGCCTCAATGACGGTAGAAAAACACAACAAAACTTTTTAAGCACTGTACTCAATAAGATTTATATGTTTAAATACACATCATTGATAATTAATATTTTGTATTCGTAATCTTTAATTGACTTTGTCGTATTTTTAATTCGTAATCGTTCCTAATCAGTAACTTTCCAAATACTAAAATTGAGTTTTATTGAGAATATCTGCCAAACTGACACGCAAATAAAAAAACTGCACGTTTGGCAAATATATTGCGTTTTTGGTGACGTATTTAAAGTAAGTTTAATTTTAATGCAAACATTATAAATTAGTGTTTAGAAAATTTTTTAATTTCTATTCTATTACTAATATTTGTATTTTTTTATCTAAATTTTAATAATAAAATATAATTTTATTTATTCAAGAAAAGATATTCCAATTCAAAAAAATAAAATCAAAATATACGTAGCATGAATACTAACAATCATTCTGATAACGATTCTATAAACAATCAAACTGAAGAAAATCTAAATTCAGAACAAAATACTGAAACAACTTCGGACACTTCGGCAGAAGCAAACGAAGAAACAACAACAGAAACTGACAATTCAACAGAAAAAGAAAAGACAGAACCAGATTATCATGCCGAGCTTTTAGAATTGAAAGATAAGCATTTGCGTTTGTATTCTGAGTTTGAAAACTACCGTCGTCGTACTGCAAAAGAAAAAATTGAGCATACACAACTAGCCAACAAAAACATGATGGCTGCTCTTATTCCTGTTTTGGATGATTTTCAACGTGCAGAAGGTTCGATAAACCAAGCAGAAAATCAAGATGCCAAAGCAGATATTGCTTTTGATGCTATCGGAATTTTACAAAAACGTTTTCGTACTGTTTTGGAACAGCAAGGGCTTAAAGAAATGGAATCTCCTATCGGACAGCCCTTGAATACAGATATACACGAAGCCATTACAACGACACCAGCCCCTTCAGAGGATTTGAAAGGTAGAATAGTTGATCAAATAGAAAAAGGATATTTTCTTAATGATAAAGTAGTTCGTTTTGCTAAAGTAGTTGTAGGTTCATAATTCTACAAACTGTCAGTACACCTTCAAAGGTGTCAGACAGTTAAAATAAGAGGAAAACAATCAAAAAACATTGATAAGGAATAAGAATTAAATAAACTATTACTTTTGATTTGTTAATTAATTGATAATTAGCAAGTTTAATTCGTAATTGTTCCTAAACTACTTTACAAAAACTAAAGAAAAATTTAATTACCAGTTATGAGCAAGAGAGATTATTACGAAGTGTTGGGTGTTTCACGCAATTCATCAACAGAAGAAATAAAAAAAGCCTATCGAAAAATAGCTATAAAATACCACCCAGATAAAAATCCAGGGGATGCAGCAGCCGAAGACAAGTTTAAAGAAGCTGCTGAGGCTTATGATGCGTTAGGAAATCCAGATAAAAAAGCAAGATACGACCGTTTCGGACACCAAGGAATGAACGGTAGTGGAGGTGGTGGCTTCCAAAGTGCTGACGATATTTTCTCTCATTTTGGAGATATATTTGGTGGTGGTTTTGGAGGTGGAGGTGGCTCTCCATTTGATGATATTTTTGGTGGAGGAAGAGGAGGACAACGTCAGAAAAAAGGTTCTTCTGTTCGCATCAAACTCAAACTTACGCTTCAAGAAATTGCTCATGGTGTAGAGAAAAAAATCAAAGTCAAACGCCAAGTTTTGTGTGAAACCTGTGATGGTTCGGGTGCAAAAGATGCTTCTTCGAAGCAAACCTGTAAGCAATGTAACGGAAACGGTCAAGTAAGACGTGTTACCAATACTATGCTTGGACAAATGGTAACAACGGCAGCCTGTCCTTCATGTAACGGACAAGGAACAATCATTACTTCGCCTTGTGGGGCATGTAGTGGCGAAGGCGTGCAGATGAAAGAAGAGGTAACTGAAATAAAACTTCCAGCAGGAATTGAGAACGGAATGCAACTTTCGATGGCAGGAAAAGGAAACTATCCACCACGAGGAGGCGTTGCAGGTGATTTATTGATTCTTATTGAAGAAGAAGAACACAAATACCTCAAAAGAGAAGGGAAAAATGTACATTATGATTTGTGCATTAGTTTTCCAGATGCTGTTTTGGGAACAACGGTTGAAGTTCCGACTATTGATGGCAGCGTAAAAGTGCCGATAGAAGCAGGAACGCAAGGAGGAAAAATATTGAGATTGCGTGGAAAAGGAATTCGTCCGTATAACACATACGAAACAGGCGACCAACTTATTCATGTAAATGTTTGGATTCCTCAAAAGCTCTCTAAAGATGAGCGCAAAGAAATGGAAAAATTAAAAGCCTCTGAAAATTTTGCTCCTGATTTGGATAAACAAGATCGTTCATTTTTTGATAAAGTGAAAGAGTTTTTTCATTAATTCTTGGCTTCTTATTAAAATATAAAAAAAATAGAGTTTCATTTTTGAAACTCTATTTTTTTTTGATAGAATAGATAGTATTTTTTAATGATTTTGTACTGTACCCTACTTTTTTTAAAACACAGAGTTCACAGAGGAAC
>PFKD01000233.1 GCA_002784125.1 Flexibacter sp. CG_4_10_14_3_um_filter_32_15 | reverse complement strand
ACTTTAACTATCAGAGTAAATTCAATTTGCAAAGTTAAAAACTAGCTTGATTTGCTTTAAACGAGTACATTTTTTTTTCGTGCGTTTACCCTAATCTAAGACAAAGAACTCTAAACCTCTCTAATAAAATGATTATTTTTCTTCTCAAAAGCAATCATAGTAGGGTTTCCGTGTCCACAATAAATTTTTGTATCATCTGGCAATTTGTACATTACATTCTGAATTGTATCTCTCAAGACTTCCATACTTCCTCCCGGTAAATCCGTTCTTCCAATACTTTGAAAAAACAAAACATCACCATTGATACAAAATTTTTGTTCTGCTGAATAAAAAGCCAAATGCCCTGGAGAATGCCCTGGTACAAAAAGCGTTTTTAAAGTAGAATTACCAAAAGTAATATCTGTTTTTTCATCTATAAAAATATCTACCGTAGTGGCATCATATCCACCAAAACCATACGAAGGAGCATACAAAGGAACTTGATTAAGCTGTTCCGATTCAATTCTGTGTGCTTCTAATTTTACATTGTAGGTATCTTTTACAAACTTATTTCCCAAAACGTGGTCAATATGACAATGTGTATTGATAAGACGAACTACTTTCAAATCATTTTGCTTGATAAAAGCCTTCAAAACTTCTTTTTCTTGTGGCGAATAACAACCAGGGTCAATGATAATAGCTTCTTTCGTTTCATCAAAAAGCACAAAAGTATTTTCTTGAAATTGATTAAATGTAAATTGTTGTATAGAAATCATATAGTTAGGAATTGGGAATTAGAGAATGGAAAAACTTCGCTTTCATAAGGCAAGTTACAAAAACGAAGTTTTATTAAAACAAAAATGTTAGAATTTCATACTTCTTACTTTATTATTTGTTCTGCATGTTCTTTTGTTTTTACTTTTTTGATAACTTCTTCTATTTTTCCTTCTTCATCAATCACAAAAGTAGTACGTTGTGTTCCCATATATTTTTTACCAAACATATTTTTTTCCTTCCAAACGCCATACGCTTCGTTGATAGTGTGGTCTTCATCAACTAAAAGAGGAAATTGCAAATCATATTTTTCAGCAAATTTTTTGTGAGAAGCTACGCCATCTTTACTCACTCCCAAAACTTCATAGCCTTGTTTTTGAAGGTCTGTATAATTATCTCTCAAATTACAAGCCTGTGCTGTACAACCAGGGGTATCATCTTTTGGATAAAAATAAAGAATTACTTTTTTTCCTTTGAGTTGAGAAAGTTTGACTTCGTGTCCGTTTTGGTCATGCGCTGTGAATTCAGGTGCTTTATCTCCTTTTTTGAGTTCCATAAAAATTTATTTTTTATTGAATGAATTAAAACTAATGAACTAAAAAAGGTAAACTAAAGTTTTGAGAGAATAAATACAAAACCACAATAATCTGATTTACAACAGACTAAAAGTTAAAGTTAACTTTATTCAAAAAAAATCTATTTTTTTTATTCAAAATGTTGGTAAAAACCAAAAAACCTTTTACCTTTGCACTCGCAATAAGGGAAAACAAACCCACCAAATAAAAGCCAAAATATGGCGAGATAGCTCAGTTGGTTAGAGCGCAGCACTCATAATGCTGAGGTCGAGAGTTCGAATCTCTCTTTCGCTACTAAATTTCATAAAATAAAAAAAGTCTTTATTCATTTCATTGAATAAGGGCTTTTTTTATATGCATACTCTTGTAGTTTGTTATTGAAGTAGTATCTTTACTTTTTCAAAAAAAACTTCAAAGATTTCAAAACCAAATGGCAAAAATATCTCGTTATCCAAATTTAGATTTACTTAGAGCTTTAGCTGTTATGATTGTGGTTTTTTACCACTGCTGTAATTTAATTGGAGTTCCTTTTTGGATGTGGAAGTGGTTAGAGGTATTAGGTTCTAGTAGTGTAGAATTATTTTGTATTTTAAGTGGCTTTTTGATAGGCAGTATTTATTGGGAAGAAAATGATAGAGTTGGAAAAGTAAACATAAAAGTTTTTATTCTTCGCAGGATTTATCGAACTGTACCGATGTATTACTTTTTTATGGCACTAGCTTATCTTTCTGTATATGTAGTGCGATATCAAGATTTTTCTTGGACATATTTATTCTTCTTACAAAATTATGAAACAGAAATGCCCTTCTATGTAATTAGCTGGACGCTTTGTGTCGAAGAACATTTTTATTTATTGATGCCTTTTTTAGTTTGGTTGTTTTTACGTATTCCCAAAAGACTGACTATACTTTCACTTATTGTCTTATTTGTTTTGCCTTTACTATTTAGAGTTTTGTCTTATGATGATGCAATAGGTCAAGTATTTGGCTTTCAAGTAGTCGCTTCTCATTTTAGATACGAAAGTCTTTTGTTGGGAGTAGTTATTTCTCAAATATTGCGCTACCATGAAACTTTTTTTGATAGATTAATACCTTATAAATATTTTATTTATGCAGCTACATTTGTCATTATTTCGTCGTATGTATTTCTAACTATTTTATTAAAAGCACAAATTTCTGTAACACTTAGTGGTATTTTATATGGTCTTTGTTTGATAGTTGCTGTAAGAGGAAAACCTATTGCCTTGGCTACTAAGCCACTTACTTATAAAGTCGCAATATCTTCTTATAGTACCTATTTGGCTCATTCTTTATGGCTACATGCTTGGATTTACACCTTTGATTATTTAGGAGTAACCTCAGCGTGGATAAAAATCCCAATTATGTTTCTTTGGTCTTTCACAATAGGGTATATCGTATTTAGGTTTCTAGAAAAACCAATTATTAGACTTAGAAATAGACACATTCCTGCAAGATAATTTTAATTTAACACTTATTTTTAATTTTCTTTTTTTGGATTCTAAATGTAAAAACACTAATTTTGCAATTCTATTAAAAACTGTATTCTATCTGAAATTAATGTCTAAAATTATTTTTTCTACTCCTTCTCGTAATTTATTCTTGACTTGCTTTATGCTAGTGCTAGTTGTCTTTTCGACAACGATGCGTTTCGCTGGTGCAGATGCAGATTTGAGATTAGTAGGAAGTAGTTTCATTAGTTTAAATGATAATACAGAAATTGATTATTCCTTAATCAATAAAAGTGATAAAGATGTAGATAAAAATCTATCCAACTCAGATAATCAACAAGAAAAAGAACCTCTAACACTCAAAACAGCAACTTCTTCGGATGCACTTTTGCAAGGATTTGTTGCTACAGAGTTTTTTCAAAATAGTATTCTTTCGCCTAGTCTAGAATTTGTATTTCCTTCTTTTTCTTCTGAAACTATTAATAGTGTTACGTATTACTTCTCTAGTTCTACTTTCTTCAAAACACTATTTAGTTGCTTTATTTCCCCAAACGCACCATAAATAAAGTTAGAAGTCAGATTTATGAAGTTAGAAGTAATGAAATTAAATACAATTAAATACAATTAACTCTTCTTACATTCTCTAAAATTTGACTGTACAATTGCAATTTCATTTCACACATTTATATATTTTAATTTTCAATATTGAATTACATAATTTAATACCGAATCTTGTATTCTGTAATTTTTAACTTGTACTTCCTAATTTCCTAATTTTATGCAAAATAGAGGTTTTATTATATTCCTAGCTATTCTCTTTGCAGTTTTGTGTTTGTTCTCGTTATCATTCACACTTGTATCTCGCAACGTAGAAAGCAATGCAGAAGCCTATTCAGAAGGTGATGTAGAACTCAAAAAACAGTATTTAGACTCTATGTGGTCGCAGTCTGTTTATAACATTGGTGTTGCTGACTTTACTTATCAAGAAGTAAAAGAAAAAGAGCTAAATTTGGGTCTTGACCTTCAAGGTGGTATGCACGTAACGCTTGAAGTGTCCCCAATAGATATTTTGAAAGCACTTTCTAATGAAAGCCAAAACGAAGATTTTCAAGCTGCACTGGCAGAAGCAAACAAACAACAAGCTTCTAGTCAAGACCGTTATGTAGAACTTTTCTTTGATGCCTATCAAGCAAAAGCTGGCGAAGGCAAATTGAAAGATGTTTTTGCTACTTCTGCAAATAGTAGCAAAATTAATTTCCGTTCTTCTGATAAAGAAGTAGAAGATTTTATTCGTACCGAAGTTGATGGTTCGGTTCAAAGAGCTTTTGAGATTATCCGTACTCGTGTAGATAAATTTGGAGTAACTCAGCCAAATGTTCAGCTTATTGAAGGAACAAGCCGTATTCAAGTAGAATTACCAGGGGTAAGTAATGCAGAACGTGTTCGTGATTTATTACAAGGCGTTGCAAAGCTAGAGTTTTGGGAAGTATATCAGCCACAAGAATACCAAGATGTTTTGACACAAATCAATACATTTTGGGTAGAAAATCGTATGGAAAAAGCAGAAACTGCAAATACAGACGATTTGACAATTCCTGATACTACAAATACAGAGAGTACAACAGGAGATGATTTATTTGTAGATAATACAGATTCTACTTCAACTGATAGTGATAGTACTGCTGTTGCAGCAAATGATTCTACTAAATCAGATGATTTATTAGCTGATTCAGATACTACTCAAAATCAAACAGTTTCGCCTTTATTCGCAAAACTCACTCCTCTTAGTCAGAATTATTTTACTTTGACGTATGAAGCCTTAGATACTTCTTCTATCAATAAAATATTGAATGACCCAATGGTAAAAAATATCATTCCTAAAGACATGAAATTCTTTTGGGGTGTGAAACCAGATGCAGAAAACGAAGGAAAATCATTTTATACACTTCATGTTATCAAAACAGCAGCAGGTGGAAAATCTCCAATGACAGGAGAAGTAGTTACTGACGCACGTCAAGACATCAATCCAAATGGACAAGTAGAAGTTTCTCTTGCCATGAACGGAGAAGGCGCACGTCTTTGGAAAGCCCTTACAGGAAAAAATGTAGGTCGTCAGATTGCTATCGTTCTTGATGATTATGTATATTCAGCACCAAATGTAAACGAAGAAATTGGTGGTGGTCGTTCTTCTATTTCAGGTAGTTTTACAGTAGAAGAGGCAAAAGACTTAGCAAATATCTTGAAAGCTGGTAAACTTCCTGCACCTACTCGTATTGTGGAGGAAGCTGTTGTGGGCCCTTCTTTGGGAGCTGTTGCACAGTCGCAAGGTATTATTTCTATTCTTGTTGGATTGGGCTTAGTAGTCTTATTTATGATTATTTATTATGCAAAAGCTGGTATTGTAGCAAACGTAGCTCTTCTTGCCAATATCTTCTTTATCTTCGGACTTTTGGCTCAACTTGGAGCAGCACTTACACTTCCGGGGATTGCAGGTATTGTTCTTACAATCGGTATGTCGGTGGATGCCAACGTACTTATTTTTGAAAGAATTAGAGAAGAACTAGCTATGGGCAAAGGCTTAATCGTTTCTATTGAAGACGGTTTCCAACGAGCTTTGATTACAATTATTGATGCCAACGTAACAACACTTATCACTTCCGTTGTACTTTATGTATTGGGTGCGGGTCCTATTAAAGGTTTTGCAGTTACTTTGATGATTGGTATTGTTTGTTCGTTCTTTACAGCCGTTTATATCAGTCGTTTGATTATCTATTGGATGAGCCGTAAAGGTGATGAGAGCAATATGTCTTTCTCTACTCCGTTTACAAAAAGTATGTTAGCAAATACTAATTTCAACTTCTTAGGCAAACGTAAAATTGGTTATGTTGTTTCTGGTGTTGTGATTGCTATTGGTATTGCTGTTTTGGCTACAAATGGTTTGAATATGGGGGTTGATTTTACAGGTGGACGCTCGTATGTAGTTGCTTTCTCACAAGAGGTAACTCCTTCACAAATTGAATCTAGCATCGAACAAAAACTAAATACTTCAGTAGAAGTAAAAAGTTATGATGGAAATGATAAAGTAAAAATCACAACAAGTTATCGTTCTGATGAAGAATCTACAGATGTAGATGAGCAAATTCAGAATGAGATTATGGCTAGTTTGGGAGAAAAATATACGGTTCTCAATCCAGAAGTAGTAAGCACTTCAAAAGTAGGTGCAACTATCGCTGATGATATTGCAGACTCAGCTCGTACTGCCGTAATTGTAGCCTTGATTTTGATGTTTGGTTATATTTCGGTTCGTTTTAGCAACTGGCGTTTTGGTGTTGGTGCTGTTGCAGCCCTTACACACGATAGTTTGATTGTACTTTCTCTTTTTGCAATCGCTTATCTTTTAGGATTTGCTGTTGAAATTGACCAAGTATTTATTGCAGCTATTCTTACCGTAATTGGTTATTCATTGAATGATACCGTGGTTGTATTTGACCGTATTCGTGAAGCTCTCAATGATAGAGTTGATGAAGATTTGCAAGAAACAATTAATGGAGCTGTTAATAATACACTTAGCAGAACTTTGATTACTTCGGTTACTACGCTTTTAGTAGTCTTGATTTTGTTTATCTTCGGTGGAGAAGCTCTTAAAGGATTCTCTTTTGCTCTTCTTATCGGTGTAATTGTAGGTACATATTCTTCCGTTTTTGTAGCCACTCCTTTAGTATTAGATTTGTATTCTAAGAATGCTATCGAACACGAACGTGAGCTATTAGAAAAGAAAAAAGAAAAATATGCTCAACAGTATTCTGATAAAGCAGAAATGGCTGAGTATATGAAAGCTATGGAAGAAGAAGCAAATAATCCTGAACAACAACAGGAAGCACAACCTCTTGTAAGACCTAAGAAACCAAAGAAATATTAATTCAATGGGTGCATCTCAAATTGTCGTTTTTTGTAGGAAAAAGGCAAGCCTTTTCCTAAACTAGCTGTCTGTATCAAAAAAAATACCTGTATGGAAGGAAAAGGCAGGCTTTTTCTCTACGTAACACAAATTGACTAAGCGACACCCGAAGAGCAGCGTAGCTAATTTGTTATGCACCCCATTTTTTCAGTTCGTTCAAAATAAAATTTTGTACTTCTTCTTCTGAAGGAAATTTTATTTTAAAGCAAAATTAAATATTTTCATATCCAAAAACCTAAGCCTTATAAAACAGCCATTTAGAAACTTCTCTATAGGTTGGTTTTTTTCCATACATCAAAATTCCTATTCTATAAATCCTACCTACAATCCAAGTTGTTCCTAAGAAAGTCAAGAATAAAATAGTCATCGACAAAAACACTTCCCAAAGAGGTGGCTCAAACGGAATTCTGACCATCATAATAATAGGCGAAGTAAGAGGAAACATCGAAGCCCAAAAAGCAACTGTTCCATCTGGATCATTGACAACCAAACCGATAATTCCGATAGCCGTAATAAGTGGAATAGTGAGAGGAAGCATAAACTGTTGCGTATCCGTTTGATTATCTACAATCGAACCGACAGCCCCATAAAGCGCACCATACACCAAATAACCCATTATAAAATAAAAACCAAAAGCACCAATAATAAGAGGGAAATTAAGTGTTTGGACGGTTTCTAAAATATTCTGAACAGCCATATCTGTTTCTAAATCGGCTGCCATTCCTCCAGACTGTGTAATAATGGCTTGTGCTTCTTCAGGTGTCATATTATTTTCTAATGAAAAAACAGAAGAAACCACAAAAAACAGAACGATACCAAGTACAATCCAAATCAAAAACTGTGTAAAAGCGACACAAGCGACACCGATAATTTTGCCCAACATAAGCTGAAAAGGCTTCACAGAAGAAATAATAACTTCTACAATTCGGTTTGTTTTTTCCTCCATTACGCCACGCATAACTTGCGCTCCATACAAGAAAATAAAGAAATAAATCATTACTGCGCTCAAATAAGCGACAACACTAGCCACCGTCGAATCGGTACGTTTTTCTTGTGCATAAAGAGGCGTAACAGTCAACTTTACCTTTGTTTTGGCTTCTTTTATCAAAATAGGATTCATTCCTAACTTTACTAATTTTCTCTCTTCTAAATTTTTAGCAATCTGTCTTTCAATCTTTTTTTCTAATTGAATGGGAATATTTTTATCTGCAAAAAGTAAAATTCCGTCCGTATTATCAGCAGTAATATTTTTAGGAATCAATAACAAACCGTCAAATTCTTTCGATTGCTCTTTTAGATTTTCCTTTGCTTCTTGAATGTTATTTTGAATAGGATAAACCAGTTTTACATTATCTATTTCTGTTAATCTATCTAATAAATGTCCTTCATCCACTACCTGTATTATTTTTTGCCCTGTATCCAAAGAAGTCAGCCAAGCAGGAACTACCATCAAGGCAATTACCAAAAAAGGCGCTAAAAGGGACATAACAATAAATGACTTTTTACGAACTCTAGTCAAATATTCTCTTTCTATAATTATTCTGATTTTGTTCATGGTTTTATGTTTTAAACCCTACGAATTTTCAAAATCCTTAGGGTTTGGGTTTATTATAACAAAGTTAAAAATTTCCATCAAACAACAACTTTTAAATCCTATTATTTTAACTTTGAGGAAATTAATTTTTAAACAACATTTTGCCGTTGTTGGTGTCTCACCAACAACAAACCAAACTATCAATCAAATGAATATTGAAAAAATAGATATTGAATTATTATCTCGCCTAACAAACGCAGCAGGTGCACCGGGGTATGAAGATCGAATTCGTGAGCAAATTCAGAAAGAAATAAAAGACTATGTCGATGAAATGAGTGTCGATAATTTGGGAAACCTAATTGCACTCAAAAAAGGAACAGCATCAGATTCTAACACTAAAAAAGTGATGGTTGATGCTCACATGGACGAAATTGCTTTTATGGTTACTCATATTGATGATAATGGCTTTATCCGTTTTCATCCGTTAGGAGGTTTTGACCCAAAAACTTTGACGGCACAACGTGTTATTATCCATGGAAAAAAAGATATGTTAGGTGTTTTGGGAACAAAAGCCATTCACATGATGACTGCCGAAGAGCGCAAAAAAACGGCTGAATTAGATGATTATTTTGTTGATTTGGGTTTGCCAAAAGAAGAGGTAGAAAAATTTGTTTCTATTGGAGATACAATCACAAGAGAAAGAGATTTAGTCGAAATAGGAAATACAATTTCTACAAAATCATTAGATAACCGAATTGCAGTTTATATTTTGGTGGAAACATTGAAGAATTTAGAAGCAACTCCATTCGATGTATATGCTGTTTTTTCTGTACAAGAAGAAGTTGGTTTGCGTGGTGCTTTGGTAGCAGCTCGTAACATAGATCCTGATTTTGCTATTTGTTTGGATACGACAGTTACCAATGATATGCCAAGCGTTTCTCCTCAAAAACGAGTAACTGAACTTGGAAAAGGAACAGGAATTAAAATCATTGACTCTCAAACGATTTGCGACCCTAGAATGGTAGATTTCTTGAAAGCAACGGCTGATAGAGAGAGTTTGAAATGGCAACCTGAAGTTTTGCCTGCTGGTGGAACAAATACGGCTTCTTTGCAGCGTGGTGGAAGTGGTTCGATTGCTGGAGCGATTTCAATTCCTACTCGTTATTTGCATCAAGTAACTGAAATGGTTCATAAAGACGATGTTTTGGCAAGTACAAGATTACTTATGGCTGCTTTGGAAACTATGGATAAATACAACTGGGACAGATAAAACCAATTTAGAAGTCAGATTTCAGAAGTAATACATTTCTATAACAAAAAAAATCCTACAAACTATTTCTAGCTTGTAGGATTTTTCTATTTAATGACAAATTTTACCATTACTCGTGTACTCACGAGCGATAAACAAAACTAATTCTTAAAGCGATTCAGCAATTTTAGCAAATTCTTCTTCGCTTACTACTTTATCTTTAAGCGTTACAGATTCACGAATTGCTTGCATAGAACGCTGACGCATTGCTTGAGTAGCAATTTGTTGATAATGTTTACCGTCTTCTGCACGAAGGAAACTCTCAGCCATATTGTCCATTTGAGCTTCTGGAAGTTGCATTCCCCCCCCCATACGCATCATCATGTTCTGAACTTCTTTACGGGCTTCAGCCAAAATATCTTCTCTAGTAATTTCTACTTCTTTGTCTTTCAAGATACGATTCTGAAGAAGCGACCATTTCATTTCTTTGATGAATTCTGGATATTCTTCTTCAATTTGTTCTGCTGTAAATTTGCCTTCATTAGCAAACATCAACCAACGCTTCAAAAACTCATCTGGAAGGTCAATTTTAGTGTTTTCTATCAAATCTCTACGAAGATAAATATCTGTCAGAGCCTGTCCTTCTTTATCATAATCTTCTTTCAAACGAGTCATGATTTCATTACGAAACTCTTCTTCGTTCATTACTTCTGGTTCTGGTTGCTCTTCTTCTTGAGCTTCTTCGCCTTCTGTTACTAATTTTGGCTCAACAGGCTTATATGCACCTACTTTTTTGAAGAACTCTTCATCTAATTCAGCAGGAATACGACGTGTAATACTTTCTACTACCATCGTAAATTCGCCTGAAAGTTTGGCAGCATCTTCTTTTTCTAAACCTAATGCAAAACCTCTTTCTCTTTCGTTTGGAAGAGCTTCTGCCATATCAAAAGTAAATGAATCGCCACCTTTTACACCTATAAATTTATCTACTTGAGATTCAGCTAATTTATTTGTAGGAATAAGCGTTTCTACTGAGAAAGATTTTGTTTCATTTCCTTCTTCGTCTTTGCTCATTTGGAAAATCTCGCCATACACAAAATCATCTTTAGCAGATTCTTCTGGATTTTCTACGCTTCCAAAACGAGTACGAAGGTTGTCTATATAGGTATCTACTTCTTTTGTAGTAATATCAATTTTATAATTATCAGCTACTACTTTTTCAGAAATATCATAATCAAAATTAGGAACTAGACCGATTTCATAAGAAAATTCGAATTCCGTTTCTTTTGCCCAATTTGTATCTTTTGGTTGTGGCACTGGTGCGCCCAATAAATCTAATTTTTCTTCTTGGATATAATCGCTAACTCCTTTAGTTACTATATCATTCACTTCGTCCATTCTCACTTCTTTTCCTATCATTTTTTTCACTAAACTCATAGGAGCTTTTCCTGGACGGAAACCTTTAATAGAGGCTTGTTTGCGATAATCTTCTAATTTCTTATCAAATTTGGCTTTGTAATCTTCTTCTTTTACCGAAACATGAATAAAACCATTTGTTTCGCTCTTTTTTTCTAACTTAATTTCCACGATAGTCTATAAATTTGGGAATTACTTTTAACAATTACGAATTACGAATTAAAAATTACGACCTGCCAAAGCAGCAAAGCTAACTATTTGTTTAGCTTGAGCTAATGAAGAAATTAACTAACTGACTACAGATATAAGTAACTTAATTCCATTCCTAACAAAATAGGTAATTCTGCGTGATGAAATGAATTATTTTTGAAAATTTTAAAAACTTTGAAAAAGTCTTGACTCTAGCAAAAATTTTTATAAACAAAAATTTCTCTTATTTAGGCAATCAAACTAGATGCAGTTTAAAAGAAATAAGAGAAATTTTGCTTTTATTAAACCCAGTATTTTTATAAATTTTGTATTGCTACATAGTTTATAGAAAGTAGTGCGGATGGAGGGACTCGAACCCACACACCTTGCGGCGCTAGATCCTAAGTCTAGTGCGTCTACCAATTTCGCCACATCCGCTTGAATCGTGATACAAAAGTAATATAGTGCGCTCACATATCCAAACTATTTCTCAATTATTTTACTTCATTTTAAAAGTTTTTTTGAGATATTTTTTTGTTGCTTGATTATCAATGTTTTATAAATAAATTTAGAAGTAATACGGAATTACAAAATAAATTTTAAATACAGAAGATACAGATAATTAGAATGAAATTGTGTTTATTTCTAAAATCTACCTTCTAAAATCTAAATTGTTTTTTAGTGAGGAACATTTATAGTATTCTCTTGTATATCGTCATCGTTTCCTTTTCTGGCTTTTCCAAAACGATACACTAAGCCTACATGATGCGAATAGCCAATTTGAGGAAGTGTAGTAAAAGCATAATCCAAACCAAAATTTCCCTTATAATAACCTACTCCAAAATGCGCCAAAAATTCGGCTGTTGTGATTCCTGTTCTGACAAAGATTTGATTTTCGTTATGATTAATAACTTCATATTCCAAACCTGCCTTGAATGAAGCTGGATATTCTGTATCCTTTTCTGTTTCAAAATTTACTGTTACACGCTCAACAGGACGGTACGAAATTCCAATTCGCATAATGGTCGGAACTCGTTCGTCTTCAAAATCAGAAACTTTTGCTTGATTGATATTAAAAATGTGCATTCCTAAAGTAAGCGTTTCAGAAAGTTGTGCCTTTCCTCCCATTTCTAAAGCAAAATTATGACGAGTTCCATAACCTTGAATAGAAGTTTGTAAATAATTGACTTGAATTCCGATACTCATATTACTTATTTTGTGAGCATAACCAACTGCCAAACGGTGTTCGTTGTACAAATCATCTCCAAAACGAGTAACTCCAATTCCCATTTTTCCATCAAAAAAAGCATTAAAAGTAGCTCCTGCTTGAAGTGTGTTGAGTCCAGAAAGTGTAAAACGATTAGAATAACCCAAAAAAGCCTCTGTTCCTTTCACATCTGAAAGTGCAGCTACATTATTAAAGACTGCCCACGAATCAGAAACAGTAAGCGAAGTTCTGCCCATTCCATAGGTTCTTGCACCTGCTTCAATTTGTCCGAATTGAGCAAAACAAAGATTTTGAGAAAGTAGAAAGGTAAAAAGTACAAATAAGGAGAAGTAGATTTTTTTCATTTGTAAACAGGGTTTGAAATTCTTTGTAGAGAATGTTTTTCAGAATTAACCCCAAAATACGAATTTGAATTTAGAAATAAAGTTATTCTTTAGAATAATTTAAAAAATCTACCTCACATCAAAAACACTACAAAAACTTTCAAAAACAGGAAATTTTGTAAGTTCTAGCTTTTCACCAATTTCAACCAATTTTTTGTATTCAACTTGAGAAAGTAAAGGAGTGGTTGTAATTTTTTCTTCTTCTAAAAAAAGCAAAACTAGAAATTTTACCAAAACATAAGGTGCATTCAAGGCATCATTTTTCCAGTTCTGACTTACTGATTTTTCTTCATGCAAATGCTGCCAAAGAAGTTCATTTTTTCGAAGTGAAGAATACATGGCTGTTTTTATAGCATCATAAAAACCATTCTCCCAACGCTTAAAATCTTTTGTAAGCTGTTTTAGAGCTGCTAAAAGAGGGTCATTGCTACGAAAGGCATCTTCTTGACGAGAAAGCATACGAGCTTTTTTGGTTAAACTCAATTCTTCAAAAAGACTAATACTTCCATTAGCCAGCGCAATCGCAATCGAAGGGGCAAGTAGAGTAAGCGCAAAAAAATCTTTCTCATCTAAAGGACGAATTTCTGTATAAGCAGAAAAAAAATCACTTCGAAGAGCGTCTAAAGGTTCTCTAACCGATTGATTTTGTAGTAAAATGGAAAGTTCGCTTTCGTTTAACATTTTTTGTTGTGTAAATTGTTGGTGTCGCTAAAACACCAACAACAGTAGTGAAATGTAGGGAAAAGGCTTGTCTTTTCCTTACAAATATAGAATTACAAATATGGAATTTTTATTCTAAAACTTATTTTCCTTTTTTATCGTTGTCTTTTTTGTCTTCTTTATTTTCTTTACCTTCTTTTCTACCAAAAACAGACAAATGAACATAACGCTGTGGATGTTCTCTCAAATCAATGAGTAATCTATCCAAATCAGAAACAGTATAATTGAGCTGTTGATAAAGCGAATCGCTGTGAATAAGTTTTCCTAGCGTTCCCTCTGAATTATTTATAGACTTTGTAGTTTTGTTGAGTTCTGCCAAAAGCTCATTACTTTTCTTACTAATTTCTGCAAACTCTAGTTCGTTGAGCGATTCGGCAAAAGTATTTAGTTTGGCAATGATAGGCTTAAATTGTGCTTCTGTATCTTTCAACGAAGAGGTAAGAGCAGCCAAGTTTGCTGTAATATTTTTGAGTTGCTGACGATTATCGTCCAAAATTCCGTTTATACTTGCTGTTGTCATTTTGGTATTATCTAATATTTCTGCAATACTCCCACTCATGGCTTCGTATTGTACAAGCATATTTTTCAAAACTAAAGCTGTAGAATCTATATTTCTAGCCAAAGGCCCTGCTTTTTCGGCTATCATGTCTGTTAGTCCTAATTCTACATCTCCTTTAAGTGTATCTCCAGATTCTAAAACTTTTCCTTTTCCAAGAATAAGATTAATTTGTTTTCCTCCCAAAAGTCCACCATCAGCAAGCATAGGAACAGAACCTTCCGTTACGCCAATCGCTTTCTTGACTTTCAGCGTAACCATTAGTTTATTTCCTTGTTCAGGAAGTAACTCAATTTTATCAACACGACCAACAGCGTAGCCATTGATAATAACTTGGTTAGAAATAGTTAGTCCATCTATATCATTATAGAAAGTATAAAAGGTATTATCGCTACTAAAAAAATCACGACCCTTTAAAAAATTGAAACCTAGATATAACAATGTGATAGCCACTACTACGAGTAAACCGACTTTAAATTCTTTAGATATGTTTTTCACAAAAAAAGTAAAAATTTTATGTACAATTAAAAAAATAGATTTTCATACTGTCTTGCTTGAAATCTTTCTACAAAACGTTTCTTTGTTAGTTTTGTTTGATAGAGATAAAAACTCTTAAAAATTTAAGATTGATTTGTTCTCTTCCTAATCTACAAATTTAGAAGTTAAATAGCAGAATGAAAATTATTTTAAATAAATTTGGTCTCTAATTTTCTTATCGCTTTTTTCTACCTTTGTTTACGTAAACACAAAAAACAGAATTCATCAACCTTATAAGCCACAAATTTATGATTTTAAGTATCGAAACTTCTATACATATTTGTTCGGTTGCCTTGCATGATTTGGAGGGAAACCTACTTGCTCTGCATGAGCTTCATGAGCAGAGAAAACATGCAGAACGGCTCACTCTTTTAGTAGAAGCAGTGCTAACTACCACTCAAACTAAATTTTTAGACTTGAAAGCCATTGCAGTTGGTTCGGGGGCAGGTTCTTATACTGGACTTCGAATTGGCGTTTCGACAGCAAAAGGACTTTGTACAGGGCTTGATATTCCTCTTATCGGTATTCCTTCTTTACAGGCGTGGGCAGCTTCTATGACAAGTTTGGCAAAAGATTTAAACAATCGAATTACAGAAAAAAATAAAGAAAATAAAATAGAATATCTTCTCTGTCCTTTGATGGATGCTCGTAGAATGGAAGTTTTTACAGCTATTTTTGATACAGAACTGAATTATATATTGAATGATACAGCTTTGGTTATTGATGAGAATAGTTTTGAAAAAGAGCTTTCTGAGAATAAAATTTTATTTTTTGGAGATAATGAAGAAAAACTAAAAAAATGTAAAACAGTTATAAATAAGTCAGAGAAAAATAATAATGCCATTTTTATTTCAAATAGATTACCTTCAGCTAAAGAAATTGGAGAGTTAGCTATCAAAAAATATCATAATCAAGATTTTGAAGATTTAGCTTATTTTGAACCCAATTATGGAAAAGAATTTTATACAACGGCGAAAAAAATAAAGTTAGAAGTATGAATTTAGAATTTAGAAGTAATTCTCCAATTCCAATTCTCCAATCCCCAATCTTTACCCTAAAAGTGAAAAAAAACCTTCTTCTCTTTCTTATTTTCTCATTTTTTCTAGGTTTGATTTCTTGTGTGCCTACCAAAAATCTTGCGCCTAATGAACAGTTATTATACAATCAAAAAATAGAGGGAACAGAAAAAGTAGATGCAGATGAATTAGCTGTTTATTACCGTCAGCAACCTAATAGGCGTATTTTGTATCTTCCCATTACTCCTTATTTGTATTTTTATTATTTAGGAAAAAGTAATTATACATCTCAAGATTCATTAGATTTTATAAAAGACAAAGAAGAACTAGAGCTAAAATACGATAAAAAATTAGCAGAATATGAAAACGTAACTACTCAACGAGAAATAAATAAAA
The DNA here is from genome assembly GCA_002784125.1 of Flexibacter sp. CG_4_10_14_3_um_filter_32_15. Lineage (GTDB taxonomy): Bacteria > Bacteroidota > Bacteroidia > Cytophagales > Bernardetiaceae > Bernardetia. The sequence goes on along the minus strand of PFKD01000233.1, from coordinate 2,276 downwards.
GAAATAGAATTAGAAATAAATACGATAAAAAATTGCTAAAAGCCAATGATAAAATAGAAAATGGAAATTGGTTTATGCGCTCATTAGGAGAAGAACCAGCTATTTTTGATACAACTTTGATGCAACAGACAGCCGATCAAATGAATTTGGCTCTAAGACAAAAAGGATATTTTTCGAATACCGTAATTCCAAAAGTTTCTTATCATCAAAACGATACCCAAAAAGTAGTTGTAACCTATAAAATACATGAAGGAAAAGCGCAAAGAATACGAAATATAAAGTATCAAATTCAAGATTCTAGCATTCAAGAGCTTATTTTTGCAGATAGTAGCAATCGTCTTTTTAATCAAAAAAATAGATATAATGAATCCAAATTAGCAGCAGAAAGAGAGCGAATTACTACACATTTGAGAAACAATGGCTACTTTGATTTTACCAAACAGTTTGTTTTTTTTGATATCGATTCTTTGATACAAGATGCGCCTTTTCAGTCTGATATTACGATTGCTATCGAAAATCCATTACCAACTGCAAAACAAAAAAATAGAAGACATAAGCGTTTTGTAGTGGATTCTGTCAAGATGATTATCGATGGAAATGTATTTGGAGCAGTACAAAGTACACCTGAGCGTTCGAGATATGACAGCATAAAATATGTAGAATACAAGCAAAATTATTCAAAACGAGTTTTGAATACTAAAATACAGCTTCGTCCGAATCAATATTATAGCCAAGAACACGAGGCCCAAACGCAGCGTTCACTTACTCAGCTCAATATGTTTCGTTTTGTAAATATGCGCCACGATACAACAGGAGGACAATTTATAACTACTGTTTTTGCTAATTCTCACACAAAATATAATCTTTCTTTAGAGGGAGGAATTGGAATAAATGTAAGTCAGATTATCCCTGGCCCTTTTTTTAGTATTTCTTTATTGAATAGAAATACGTTTGGAGGAGGTGAACTGTTGGAGTTTAATGGACGTGGAGCGATCGAATATCAAGCAGCTATTCAAGGTTTGAGTTTGAATGTAAATCAAGCCCTCCGGACACAGCAATTTAATTTTAGCACAAACCTTACGCTACCTCAATTTGTCTTTCCATTTTCTAAAAAAATACAGCAGCGTTTGGGAAAATATAATGCCAGAACGCAGTTTCAGATAGGTTTTGCCAACACTGACCGACCCGAATATACACGTACAAATGCAGAGTTTGCGATGCGTTATAACTGGAATAAAATACCTTATAAAACCTATCAAATTGATGCAATAGATGCTTTATTGACCAATACAACACGAATAAACGAAGCCTTTTTGACTAATTTAGAAGAACTGGCTGCAAATGGAAACAATCTAATTTTTAATTTTAGTCGTTCTCTAACTACTACTGTTGGAGGAAGTTATATCTATAACAATAATTTATTTGATAGAAAAGTAGCTCGCTATTTCAGACAATTTGCTGAATATGGAGGAACTTTTTTGAGTTTGAATAATAGAAATAGATTAGATTCTATCCAAGTATTGAGCGATACACTTACTTTTTATCGTTTTTTTAGAATAGATACAGATTTTAGATATTATAAGCCTATTGGTAAAAAAAGTGTTTTGGCATATCGTGCTAGATTGGGACTTGCAAAACCGTTTGGTAGAGAAAGTGTTTTACCTTATGAAAGATACTTTTTTGTAGGAGGAGGAAACAGCCTAAGAGCATGGCGACCACGAAGACTAGGACCGGGTTCGTATTCTCCACGTCTTCCAAATGGAGATTATGATACTCGTTTCGAACAACCGGGGGAGCTTTTGTTAGAGCTTTCTGTGGAATGGCGAAGGGATTTGATGAAGTACATCGAAACTGCCATTTTCTTTGATGCAGGAAATATTTGGATGATTTCAAAGGATGATGCAAGACCTAATTCACAGTTTGCATTTGACCATTTTTGGAAAGAAATTGCCTTGAATACTGGGGTAGGATTACGATTAGATTTTTCTTTTTTGATTGTTCGTGCTGATTTCGGCATTCGATTGTATGATACTACACTTCCACTTTCTGAACGTTGGGTAGGTAATAAACTCTTTCAAAGTCCGTTTAAAAATTCAGCAGTCAATATTGCTATTGGTTATCCGTTTTAAACAAATTTTGATTTTAGAATTGAAGTGCAAGACATGCTTTCTGCTTTCTCGGGTGCATAACAAATTGTCGTTTCTTATGCTGCTCTTAACATATTTTGTACTTCTTCCCATCTATCACTTAGATTTACAACTCTTAAATCAAGAACA
>PFKD01000224.1 GCA_002784125.1 Flexibacter sp. CG_4_10_14_3_um_filter_32_15 | reverse complement strand
TTGCTTTAAACGAGTACAATTTTTTTTCGTGCGTTTGCCCTAGTTTTGCTACAAACAAATAGACAATAGAGGAGAGAATGTTTATATTATTCCTGCCAAATTAGACCCAAAACCAATTATTCCTCCTGAATACGGAGAAGATTTTGATTTAGAAATACGCCTAAATTATGAGCCTTTTCTACCTGCTGGTACAGTAAACAAACTTATTGTTCGTCTGCATAACTGCATTATGAATAATTATAAATGGAAAAATGGAGCTGTTTTTTCTATTCCACTTCAAAACGGATTAGCTTTGGTAGAAGAAGATTGGAGAGAAAAATGTGTTTTTGTTCGCTTGAAAGGAAAGGAATTAGAAGGAATTTATAACCTTGTCATTACTACTTTACGTAATCTAAACAAAGACTTAAAAGAAACTAAGTTTTTAAATAAACTAGAATTCGAAACAACAATTCTTTTTGAAAATGAATATCATAAAATCCCTATTTTTCTTCGTTTGCAGCAAGATGAAAAGTTTTTGTTTTTGAGTGAAGATGAAAAAATAAATCTACGACATAATCCAATTCAGATGAAACAAACAAAAGTTCACCCTACTATTCAGAAAGCAATACAAAGTCTTCAAAATGCAGATTATGCAGCTTATTTTGAGAATCTTGATGCTATTCAGATGCCTCTTAGTTTAAAATTGACTTATGCTGCACACAAAGGAAAATTTATCAATGGAAAAACAGACTGGGATTTTCCTCAACAACTGGCAGCCTTTACAACTGAATTGAACAACCAATTAAATCCATCTTCTAACTCTACTACTATGCAAAACCCAAACACTACCAATCCAAATAATGGAGGTTCAAATACCTACGTAACAGTAAATCCTGTTTTCAATAATAATCCTACTATTACGACCACAACCACGACTTCTCAACATCAACAAATTGATTTTAAGCAGTTTGTAAATGCACTTGAAAAAGTACACAATGATTTGAGTTATCTCAAATTTGATATAGAAAAACAACTTAAAAAAGTCGAAAATCAAGAGTTATCAGAAGCCAAAGAACAGATAGAAGAAACTGTTGAAGAAATTGAAGCTATCAAAGTAGAAGCAGAAAAAGCAGAACAAGGCGACGAAGAAGCGAAAAAGAATTTAAAGAAAAATAAAGTCAGAGTACGTTATCTGTTAGACCAAACTTTCAACGCATTAAAAGGAATCACTAAATTTGTTTTGAACCCTACCAATATGGAAAATGCCAAGAAAAGTATCAATACAGGAAAGGAAATTTTGGAACAAATAAACCTATAAGGTTTCTGAAAACCTTATAGGTTTGGATACTATTAATTACTCATAAAAATTACTACCTGTATCTTCTTTATTTCTAATTTTCTTGCTATAACTCATTCGTGATGCTTTTTCTTTGCTAAACATTTTTTGAATGTCTTGTTCGTTGGCTTCAAATTTCATCGTATTATTGATAGAAATTGCTGCTGCAAATTTTTCTACATCGTGATTTGCACCAATATAAGTGAATGTCCAGTTTTGTTGCTTTAGTTCTTCTACCATTTTTTTGATGGTTGCTCCGTTGTATTCTTTTGAAGAATTTTCTTCTCCGTCGGTTAGGATTGTAACCAAAACATTGTATTCTGAATGTGTTTGAGTAACTTTTCGAAGCTGTGAAATGCTGTTTCCCATAGCATCAAAAAGAGGAGTTCCTGCTGTTGGGTTGTATTCTCGTTCACTAATTTCTCTCAATTTTTCTACTTTTTCATTTTCTAAAAGTGTATTGGTTTTTAGAGAATTGAAGGTAACAAAAGTAATAAAATGTTCCTGTTCGGAATATTCTTGGGCTACGCCTTTTACAGTCTGGACGACTTCATTGAAGCCACTAATAATTGTCTTTTTGATAGATTCCATCGAACCACTCTCATCAAGAATGATAAGATTGAATACTTTGTCCGTTTTTTGATTTGACATAATAGGTAATTTGTTTTTTAGGTTAAATAATTCTGAGCTGATAAGATACGAAAAAATCAATGAACGTGTTAAACGAAATTAGTAAAAGTATCAAAAAATCAAAATAAAGAGTTGCAAATTTTAGCTCTTAAAATTTTTATAAAACAATTAAGATTTTAAGTTGTTAGTGTTAAAGTATATATTAAAATAACTAAAACTCAAAAAAATAAATGTCAATTAACGTAAAAGCATTCGGTACAGAAGCAAAAGATAAGCCTTTAAAACAAATGACCATTGAGCGAAGAGAAGTAACTCCAAAAGATATCGAAATCGATATTTTGTATTGTGGCGTTTGTCATTCCGACTTACACACTGCCAAAAATGATTGGGGAGGAACAGTTTATCCAGCCGTTCCGGGGCATGAGATTGTAGGAAAAGTTACCAAAGTAGGAAGCGATGTTACCAAAATCAAAGTAGGAGATTATGCTGCCGTTGGTTGTATGGTAGATTCTTGTCAGACGTGCAGTAGCTGTGAGCAAGATTTAGAACAATATTGTTTGAATGGATTTACAGGTACATACAACGGAAAAGATAAGCATTTGGGAGGACATACTTTTGGAGGATATTCTGAAAAAGTAGTCGTCGATGAAAATTTTGTCTTGACTGTTCCTTCTAATTTAGACTTGGCTGCTGCTGCGCCTTTGCTTTGTGCAGGTGTTACTACGTGGTCGCCGTTGCGTCATTGGAATGTAAAAGAGGGAAGTAAAGTTGCCGTTGTTGGTTTGGGTGGTCTTGGACACATGGCAATCAAACTGGCTAAAGGTTTGGGTGCAGAGGTTACACTTTTTTCTCGCTCTCCTAGCAAAGAAAAAGATGCAAAAGAGCTAGGTGCTGATACAGTTATTATCTCAACTGATGAAACTCAAATGAAATTAGTAAGAGGAAAGTTTGATTTAATTATCGATACTGTTCCTTACGAACACGATTTGAACCCTTATATTTCTACACTTTCAATAAATGGAACTTTAGTTTTGGTTGGTTTTATAGGCGAACTGGATTCTATGCTCCAAACTCCAACGATGATAATGGGAAGGCGTTCGATTGCAGGTTCTGTCATTGGTGGAATCAAGGAAACACAAGAAATGCTAGATTTTTGTGGAAAACACAATATTGTTTCAGAAATTGAAATGATTGATATGCAAAATATTAATGATGCTTACGAAAGAATGCTCAAAAGTGATGTGCGTTATCGTTTTGTGATTGATATGAAATCCCTAAAGAAATGATGAATGGTGAATTATGAATGGTAAATGAATTTCATTTGAATTACTTACCCACGAATAAATTTCGTGGGTTTTGTTTTGTCAAAAACAAAGGTTTGCCTTTCACTTGTCAATTTTTTAGCTTTATTGGAGTGTAAATACAGTCAAAGGCAAGCCTCAATGCTGTCAACTTAAGTAATTGTTTTGGTAGGTCGCTCGTGGGGACACGAGCAACGGAACTATTTTTTGTCTAAAGACAAAATTTTATTTTGTGAAATGCTCAATTCTTCGAAGAAGAATTAATTCTACCATTGCTCGTGTCCTCACGAGCAATACATAAAAACCTTAGTTGACAGCATTGAGGAAAGACTTTAACCTACCAAATATACCCTATTTTACTGTTAAAACATGTGAACAAACAGTAAGTAGATTTTTAAGCCTTTTTTAATAGGTTCTCTGACAATTTTTGCGCTTTTGTAATTTTTGGTAGAAAATAAATTTATCTTGTATTTTGTTTAAGGCTGTACCGAAGGTCTGACTTAGACAAAATAAGTCTTTTATGAGCTTTAAACACCTATTTTAAACGGGTCAGACTTGCAGTATAGCTCCGTTTAAAATACAAGATAATTTTTAATAAAGGTTAGGTGCAAAAATTGTCAAACAACCATTTAATATTTAAAAATCCTAAAAATGAAATTAAAATCTGTTGTATTTTTCCTAACTGTTTTTACGGTATTTTTATCTATCCAAAATAGTTTTTCTCAAAACAACAGGCAAAGAATATACGACTTTACCGACAGATGAAAATGGAAAAACGCAGATTAAAATTCTGATTGGAGATACTTATTCGATTGGAGTAAAATATTTCAAAGAATTTATGGAACAAGAAGTGAGTAGCGATGAAGGAATATATATTTTGCCTTTAGAAATTTTGTATCCAAGTTCGGAGCAGATAGAAGCAAGACGAAAAGAAATGGAACAAGCCGACAAAGAGCGAGAAGAAGAATGGGAAAAATTGGAGGAAGAAATGGCAGCCTTAGACAAAAAAAATGAAGAATTATGCCAAGAACGCATCAAAAAAGAACAAGAAGCAGCCCAAAACCTGTATATAGCATTAATCTTTTTCCCTTGTAGGAAATCAAAAAAGAACAAGAAGCAGCCCAAAAAGCCCAAAAAGAATATGAAATTCAGGTTGAAAAATAGAGCCAAACCAACCGTCGTTGAGGCTCAAATGCAGCCGTCAAGAACTGTGTTAAAAACCAAATATTTAACCAAATTTTATTTGGTTTT
>PFKD01000210.1 GCA_002784125.1 Flexibacter sp. CG_4_10_14_3_um_filter_32_15 | reverse complement strand
AGAATGGATGGAAAAAGAAAATATTACTCAACAACAAATTGATGAATTTATGAAACAAATAAAAGGAGAAAGTCCGTAGTTGTCAGAAGATATAAAAAATAATTGAATTTCTTTGCGAACACTCGTAACCAATATGTAAACGTGTCGTGTACACCAATGTAAATTAACTAAACAACCTAAATTTTACATTATGTACGTATCAAATTTGAATCAAAGAGAATTAGAATTAGCTATTAAAGGTATTAATAATACTGTTGATGAGTTGAGAAATATGCACAACAAACTTTCTATTTTGAATTTAGACCACAACAAAAACAGAAGAAATGGAACAAACCAAATCACAAACGTTTTAAGGGAATATGAAGATTTAGTAGCAAAACTGGAAAAGGAGCTAAAATAATTCACAAAAAAACCTCTACTTCAAAAAAGTAGAGGTTTTCACCTTACACAACTTAACTACATTCTATGAACTTTGAACATCGCAAATATACAGATACAAATTTTTGAGATTTTGAAGGTCAGAAAAATAACTTTTCTCTCCTATGCTATTTTGTGCGTGTAAAAATACGGTTCGCACTAGAGTTTCTTTTATAGAGTTTGCAGATACATTTCCATCTGCCAGTAATACTTTTTCAATAGCTGTTTGTTGTTGTTGCATTTCTATCTATTTTTTTGATAAATTGATATTTTTTTTAGTAAAAACAAGTAAGGAGAGGTATTTATTCAAACTAACGTAGCAAATATAATTATTATTTGCTAAAATAATTAGTTTTTTTACTGTTTTTGCCAAACATAAAACATATTTCCATCTTCTATTTTTTGAATTGGTACAAATCCATTTGATTTCCAATATTTTACACATAATTTTTTATCTTCTGAAGATAATCGTTCGTAAAACTTCATATCTGGTTCTGGTGGAAAATTCTTTTCTTTTACTTCGTGTTTTTGGGTATTTATGTTCAAAGTAATAGAGTTTTGAGTATCTGATTTACAGAAATTACCAATAGTACGAATTTTCCATTTTGTCAAAAACTCTCTTATTCTTTGTTCGGTTGGTACAGGCTCAACCGTTGAGAGCTTGGCAGCATCAGTATCAGTTAGTTTGTAATCTACCATCAAAACCTCCTTATAAACCTTTCTCCACATCTGACAAACCGTTCCTACTTCTTTGCCTTTATTCGTTTTATCACTAACCGTATGCGTGATGTAAAAGCCATTTACAAGGTTTTTACGTTTAGCTCCTTCCATTGTTTTTAATCCTTCTGAAAGTAAATCAATGGACATTAAAAAATCGGTAGGAGATAAGTCGTTTTTCATTAATTTCAGGTTTTGTGCCTTGCCATTAACAAAATCTATCCTTATTATGCTACCGATTTTTTGTTGTTTTAGGTAATAAATATGTTTTTTCAATTTATCCAACTTTTTGAGGTGAAAAATCTATGCTTAATGTAAGTCCTTTCTTTTTCGTTTTTGGCTCTTGAAAAGGAGTATCAAATATTTGATACGGCTCTGTAGATCCATAACGTGAAAGTACGATAGCCATTCCCTTATGTACTCTAATTTTGATGTCTGCCATATAATTAATTGCTTGAGCAGCTTTTGTTTTTGGCTTTTTTCCTTCACTCCACGATATTACAATAAATGAACGTTGAGGATATTTTTCCTTTAGGAATTTGAATTGCTTTACAGTCAAATTCATATAATCTAAACTATCAAAAAAAATAAATTTAGCCCTGTTGGTTCTTAGTTTTTTTAATACTTCCTCAAAAGTATCTAAGTGTCCAAACATTAAAAATCCTTTTTGTATTTCGCCTAATTTACATTGTATTGCTCCAGCTTGTAAGGAGCTGCTCTCCCCTTGTTCAAATGAATTGTAATACACTTTTCCAAATCTTGAGAATTCTTTTGTTAGTTTTAGACAAAATGTTGTTTTGCCTTGTCCACTATCTCCGTGAATCAGCATACTAAAACCTACTTCTGGTTTTCCTATTGCTTTTTGCCATTCCTCACTAAGTTCATAAGTTTTGAACTTTTTGTCTATTAAGGAATGAACTGAAAATGTTTTGCCCATCTTTCTAGTTTGTTAGTTGTTTGAAAATTTATTTTGTTGGTTATTTTGGCTCGTGATATTTTTCCTTGAGAGCAATGATAAAAGCGAAAATGGTAGAAGATAACTTATCATCAATCTTATCTTGATATAGAGCAGCGCAAATACTTCCTACCAGTAATAAAATAGCTTTTCGGATTGCTTCAGGTGTCTTAGTTTGCTCTCTTGCATCTTCTAAAAAACGTGAGTAGTCTGAATATTTTTCTATTTCAGATATTTCCTTAAAACGTTGATTAATTATATCTACTTTACGTAATACAGATTTACAATGAGAAAATATTTCTATATGTGCATATAAATTCATAAGAGAATCTATCAAATTTCTATGCTTGAAATAATCAATTAAATTCATCGTGTATTTGTGTTTTAGGTTGAGGAAAAAGAATTTTATCAATCTTGTTGTGAACGTCTTTTACAAGATTTCGACATTTACCAATCCAAGTATCATCCTGTGTTTTGATTGCTGAAAAAAGTGCTTTTTCGGCTTTTCTCAATTCTGTTGCTACTTCAAAAAGAGAATGATTGAATGTTAGTACATCAACACACGATATTTTTACTACTTTTGGATAATAGCCTTCTTTTTTAAAGTATCTTTTTTGAAAAGATTTGATGGCTAATTCCTGTGAATCTGCCCACTCAAAAGAGAAAATATGTGAGTTTTCCTCTTTTCCTTGAGCCGAAATGTTGTATCTGAATATTTGAAGCATAATCTATTTATTTTGAGAATTATAAGAAACTTTCATTTGTTTTCTGTTAGCACGAGCAAGATTTTTACTCATCGCTTCCAGTTGTGAAATAAGTTTTACTAATTCTGAGTGAGTGTAATTTTTAAGTGAAATACGATTTTTGAATAATCGTTTGTTGGTTGCTAGATAATTATTGAAATGTTCGTTATTGTCTTGGAAGTATTTAGGTGCAATACGAGCCAAATCTCCACGAAGTGCAGTAACTTTTAATCGCATCTGAAAAACTGCCTTCCATTTTTCACTACTTAAAATTGAAGATTGTAGTCTGATGGCTTCTGATAAAGTGAGTTCTTTCACACTACTTGTGCGATGCTCACTAGCTTCTCTAATAAGAGATAATTCTTCCTGTTCATCAAATTCTACTAAAGAAAGTAGTATTTTGATACGAGCAACGGTGTTTTGAGGTATTGTTTTCATTTTAAAATAGTTGTTTTTGGAAATTATAGATTTTCATTTCTGACAATTTAAAGGGTTTACATTCTTTCCTAAGAAAAGATGCCTTGTTAAGGCTATATTTTTCAAACTCTAATAATATTTTATATGATTTTTCGCCTTCTTTTTTGTTTTTTAAAGCCGACAAAAGCATATTTTTAAATAGAAATTTCCACTGTTCAACATGATATTGTCTATGTTCCATTTGAATAATCATGTATTGAACATCAACAGAATTTCCACTGTATATTTGTTCATAGAGACGATTTTCATATCGTGTTTGAAATATGTTAGCACTTATCTTTATTTGTCTATCTGTAGCAAGTAAATTTCTATACCTAAAACAGTCTTCTATCAATGTCCTGAAATCACTCAAATCATAAAAACTAGTTTCTTTCATTTGAATATTTCAGTTTGTGTAAATTCAGATAATTTTTGTAGCATCTTTTTAGCTTTTGTTTCAATAGCTTTGCTATTTGCTAAAAGTTTTTGCTTATCTGGGTGAGAAAAACTGAGTTTTGAGTTAAAAAACTTGTATTGAGCATCTAACATTTCCTTTATCGTTGTTATAAAAACACTTTCTGTAAAGTAGATGTAAACCATCATTACAAGTTCCTGCTCATCGCCATCGTTTGGATCTACTGGCTTTATCCAGTACCTTCCATTGTTTGCGTAAATCTCAAAATGATTTGGATCTAGCAAGTCTTTTAGTGTGTTTGGTCTTGCCATTTTTAGTTTTTTCAGTTCGTTTAAAGCTAAATTTTGGATAGTAGTTGGTTCTTCATTTTTGAAGTACCGTTGTGGTGTATGTTCCTTACTCGTGTATGCCATTTTCTAAGCGTAAATGTTCTTCTGATGCTGCAAGTCTTCCACTATCGTAACTTTTTGGTATGAGTTTTATTTGAGGTATTTCTAATAGAGCTACTGATAACTTGTATGATAAATCACTAAAAAACGATTCTATATACAATTTATTCTCTCCATTTATCTCCATTGCATATTCTACTTTGCTAAGAGCCATCGCTTGTGATGGCTTTAAAGTCATTGTTATATATCCTTGATTGTTTAAGGTTGGATCATCAATAACATTGAAATTCTTTTCCCTAAATAACTCTACCAAAACTTGTCTT
>PFKD01000089.1 GCA_002784125.1 Flexibacter sp. CG_4_10_14_3_um_filter_32_15 | reverse complement strand
CAAATTGAATTTACTCTGATAGTTAAAGTGTGTTTAAACACACTGAAAGCAGTATAAAAAGTTTCGTGCGTTTACCCTAAAAAAGTATCGATAACTATTTAAAAAAAAATAATTTGTAGTATCTTTGTACAATTATTTAATAGAAAATTATTTCATCAAAACAATCAATCATATATGAAAATGAACAAAATTATCGGAACATTCCTTATCTTAGGAATGAGTAGCTTTTTTGTAGCTTGTTCGGGCGAAAAAGCAAGTGAGGCAAGCACAGACGAAACTTCTGCAAGTACAGAGGTTGCAAATACAGTAACTGATGATGCTTCTACTGCAAATGCAACAGCAGAAACAACAACAGAAGAAGTAGCTGCAAATTTGGCTACTATTGAATTTGAAGAAACTGTACATGATTTTGGAAATATCAAAGAAGGCCAAAAAGTAGAACATGTTTTTAAATTCAAAAATACAGGTGATACGCCTCTAATTCTTACAGGTGTGCAGCCTTCTTGTGGTTGTACTGCTTCTGATTATACAAAAGATCCAGTTGCTCCTGGTAAAGAAGGTACAATTTCTCTTACCTTTGACTCAAAAGGCAAACCAGGAACTGTAAACAAAACAGCTACTGTAAAAGCAAATATTGAAGGAGGACAAACTATTATTTCTTTCAAAGGAAATGTAGAAGGTGGAGCAACAGGTGGTGCGCCTTACAAGCAATAATCATTTACTAGATTATAAAAATAATTATAGTCAATCAAAAAAAGCATATTCTAGTTTTTAGAGTATGCTTTTTTTTGTGTTGGAAACTGTATTTGCAATTCCGTATTTCCCAATCTCCATTCCCTACTCTCCTACTTCTCCATTCCTAACTTCTTCAAAAAGCTGCATAATCTCATCATTGGGTTCTTGTCCGTTATTCTGTTTTTTAAAGAAATCGACAAACAAATCACTAATGTTTCTTGAATAATCCATTTCGGATTCAGATGCATTACTTTTTCCTTTTATGCGTGGAATAATTGTTCCTACAATTCCTTTATGAGTTGCATATAAAAGCTGTGCATCGGCAGCAGAAAGAAAATTATCTGTTTCGATAGTCAGTTCTATAAGAGAAGGTTTTTCGCTGGATTGGTCTTGATTCAGCCATTCTATTGCCTCATCAACTTTTGAAAAAGTTTTTCGTTTTAATTCTTTGCAACCTGTCAATTCTATTTTTTCGTAGTTGATTGGTTCTTTTGCTTTTGCATCAAGCAAGACAACATACTTTTTTTGGAAGGCTTCCGAAAAACTATATGCCAAAAGACTACCACTATACACCACAGGAAAAGGCTCTTTTTGAGTAGAATGATAACGGTGTAAATGCCCTAAAGCTACATATTGAACCGTTTTAGGGAAATTTTCTGTATAAATAGGCTGTGCCGAACCTACCAAAATAGATTTTTCATCGTCCGATTCTTTCGGTTGAGTTTCGCCTTTTTTCATGACAAATAAATGTCCCATCAAGATATTAATTCCATTTTCATCAAGATAACTTTCAGCTTGTTTTTGCCAAAGGTCTTGTAAAAACTCTCTCAATTCTTGTTCTTGATTATCTAAACTAAAATAGGTTTTTAGTCGTAATTCATTAGCATAAGGCGTAAGCAAAAGTCGCAATGGACACTCCCAAGAAGGCATCATTAATTCTAAAAACCCCTCTTCACTTCTCAAAATTTCTAAGCCGTTTTCTAGTTTTATTTTTGGTAGTTTGTCATTTGGATAACCCAACAGAAAAATGCCTAACTCACTTCCCCAAACACTAAAATTAGCAATATACTGAGCCGAATCGTGGTTTCCTGCAATCGCCACAACAGGACGAGAACCATTTTTTGAAAGACGTTGTAGAGTCTTTAAAAATAATTGATTGGCTTCATTGGAAGGCAGAGGAATATCAAATAAATCTCCTGCAATCAAAACAACATCAACATTTTGAGCATCAGCAATCTGACAAAGTTCATCTAAAACTTCTTTTTGTTCTTCTAAACGAGAAAATTCGCCTAGTTTTTTGCCTAAATGCCAGTCTGCTGTGTGGAGGATTTTCATTTATTTTGTTTTTGTGTCGTTAGTGGAACACCAACAACTGCGACGATTATTTGTAGGGAAAAGGCTTGCCTTTTCCTATGATACGGTATTTTTATTCTACCGAAAAATACAAAATAGTAAAAGAAAAGGCAAGCCTTTTCACTACTCTGACATTTAATTTTCTAAATGAATTTACAATTTATCATTCACAATTATTTTAACTCTTCTACTTCAAGCATGGCATCTTCCCAATCAGAAGTTTTTGCTTCTAACGTTTTTTTCAAAGAAGCGTGTTTTTTAGATAATTTTTCAGCTTTTTCTGGGTTTTCGTAAGTGCTTGGCAAGGCAAGTTCTTTCTCCAATTCTTTAATTTCTGTGTCTAATTTATTGACTTCTTTCTCTACATTTTCAAGATTGCGCTCAGCTTGACGGACTTTTCGTTGAAGTTCTTTTTGTTCTTCTTGTGAAAGGTGTTGATTGTCTTGTTTAGAGTTTTTATATTCCTCTTGTTTTGCCTTTTTTTCTTCTTTGACTTTCTTTGCTTCTATGCTAGTTGATTTATTTTCTTTCTCTTTGGCATCTCTTAGTTGTTTCCAATACTTAAATTCATCATACGTTCCAGGATATTGTTTGATTTTTCCTTCTTCAATCCACCAAATTTTATTAGCTATACTTTGGATAAAATGACGATTGTGAGAAACAACAATACAAGTTCCTTCATAATTATTGACGGCTTCTATCAAAATATCAACCGATTTCATATCCAAGTGGTTGGTAGGCTCATCTAGCAAAAGGAAATTTGCTTCTGAAAGTAGCATCTTTGCAAGTGCAACTCTTGATTTTTCTCCACCCGAAAGAACACGAATTTTTTTATAAATATCATCTCCAGCAAACAAAAAACAACCCAGAACGGCTCTTAATTCAGCTTCTGTTCGGTCTGCTCCTGCGCTACGAAGTTCTTCTAACAAATCATTTTCTAAATGCAAGGCTTCCAGTTGGTGCTGTGCATAAAATGATTGTATTACGTGATGTCCTGCTTTTAGCTCTCCAGAATTATAACTTTCTGCATCTGCAAGCATCCTCAAAACAGTAGATTTTCCTTTTCCATTTGCACCAATTAAGGCAATTTTGTCGCCTCTTTCTATCATTCCTTCGGCTTCATCTAAAATTTGAAGGTCGCCATAGCTTTTTGATACCTCTTCTAATTCGGCTACAATTTTTCCTGATGGTTTCTTGAAGGTAAAGCGCATTCTCATCGTCGGAGCATCGGATTCTACGGCTTCAATTCTTTCTACTTTATCAAGTTGTTTTACTCTTGATTGTGCTTGTTTTGCCTTTGATGCTTTTGCTTTAAAACGTTCGATAAAACGCTCTGCTTCCTTTATTTTTGTTTGCTGATTTTCGTAGGCTTTTTGTTGCAAATCTGCTCTCAATGCCTTTTCTTCTCTATAAAAATCGTAATTTCCAGCATAACGAATCAAATCTTGTCCCCAAACCTCAACAATTACATTACAGCAATTATTCAAAAAATCTTGATCGTGCGAAACAATCATTATCGAACCTTCATAATTGGTCAAATAATTTTCTAACCATTCAATCGACGGCAAATCCAAGTGGTTGGTAGGCTCATCTAGCATCAAAAGTGCAGGTTTTTGCAATAATAATTTTGCAAGCATTACACGCATACGCCAACCTCCCGAAAACTGAGCCAGTGGTTTGGTAAGTTCTGCCGTTTTGAAACCCAACCCTTCCAAAATTTCTTCTGCTCTAGCTTGAATAGAATATCCTCCCAACGTTTCAAACTCTGTTTGAAGGGTTGCGAGTTCGTCTAAAAGTTTGTCGTTATATTCGGTTTCTATTTTGGATAGAATTTTATTGATACGAGCCGAAAGTTCATTTTCACGAGTAAAAGCCTGCATTGCCACATTGATAATTGGCTCATGACTTTCATAAGAGAGCAAATCTTGATTCAGAAAACCAAGTGTACAGTCTTTAGCCTTACTAATATCGCCTTCATCAGGCGTATATTCGCCATCGATAAGACGCAAAAGTGTAGATTTGCCAGTTCCATTGGCACCAATAAGACCGATACGTTCTTTAGGTTTAACGTGTAAAGAAGCCTCAAAATAAATAGGGCGATCGGCAAAATAAAACGAGAGATTGTTGATACTAAGCATAATCAGCAAAATTACGATAGTTTCTTGTTAAAACAAAAGAAATTAAAAAGGAAGTTGATTTGTGTACTCTAAATTATCTGACACTTTGAAGTGTCTTGACAACTCCTTCAAAATTTACTCTTTTTTAGTCAATTTGTATTACGTAGGGAAAAGACTTGCCTACTGTACCCTACTATTTTTTGTAGTGTATGATTGGTTAAGGTTTTGGCTTCGCCGAGCTTCGGTTGTAGGATTAACAGGATTTAAAAATACAGATAATACAAAATATTGTTTGAATAATTTAATTTCAAGATGACTTATTCTTAAAAAATGTATTTTAGCTTCGCTGACTTTACAGTTCATTC
>PFKD01000350.1 GCA_002784125.1 Flexibacter sp. CG_4_10_14_3_um_filter_32_15 | reverse complement strand
AATAAAACGTTTTTTTCCTTGCATAGGACAAAGATACAAAAAAGTTAGTATAATTGTGTCTGACTACTTACTTAACATAGAACACAACCGAAGCATAGTATTTTGTTAACCCTTTCAAACCATGAAAAACTCTATGGTCTAGTTTTCTATCCAAAATAAATGAACTTGAAGAATAATAGTTTCTTCCAGAACCACTATTTCCACACTTTACTTTATAGTTGTAAGTATAATCACTTTCAAGTCGATGGTAATTTGGATTTGCTAATCTACGAAAGATTATTTTTTTTAGTGCTTTTTATCTTAATTGTGATGCAAAACTAGATAATTATTTTTTTGCATACAAGTTTTTCAGGTAAAATTTTTCATAGCAACGCCCAAAAGCCCTAAAAATAATACAATTTTGAAACAATAAAATTTTAAAAAAAATAAGATTAACCAACTATTATTTTGAATAATTTGTATAATTCAGATTATTCAAAATGCTATGTATGGCTAAACTTGTAAAAATCACTTATTTTATGATTTCAATACTTTTGTATAGATTTAATAAAAAAACAAGGGTTTTTACAGATGAAATATTGTACTATTCAAACACAAAAAAACCTATCATTTTTTAGCAAAATGATAGGTTTTAGAATTTTTAAACAAATTCAACAGACTACAAAGTCTGTTATACTGCTTACTCTCCAAACTCTTCTAACTTGAATGTATAATCTTTAGGGTCTAATTTGAAAGTTCCTTTATTAAAACTAGAAATAAATTTAGAAACTGTATCATCAGTTACTTCTTTTACTTTCAAACAAACATCTAAGCCTACACCATATTCGACGGCTTCGTCAAAATCAATGTATTCGCTTACTTGTACTTCTTGATTTTCTTCAATTTCGGTTACTTTTTCATCAAAATAATCCATAGCTTCCGACTCTTCTTCTTCCATTTCAGATTCTAAATGAAAATCTGGAAACGTATCTGCTACACGCTCTTCAGCAAGTGCAAAAACTGCCATTTCATACTCTACACGTAGCGCAAACAAACACGCATCAAATACAACAGCATTGCCTTTGTATTCTCCAATAAAATAAAAACAAACTGATTCGGGAGTGCGCTCAATATCTTCATTGATGACAAAATCACGTCCTTCTTTTAGAGCTTTATCTCTAATAGTTTTGATAGCTTCTGCTGAATATCCTTCGTTTTGCATAAAAATAATGTCTATAAGTTGATTTTAATTCGATTAGGTTAAGATAGAAAGTTAAAAAAATGAGTGATTTAGCTTTTTGAAAAACAGGGTTAAAACCCTGTCCAATTGAAAAAACTAAAGCTCTAGTTTTAATAAAATTACTGCTTGAAATTTTCCTACCAAACGGATTTTGTTTGTAGTTTGTTGTAAAAAATGAAACTTTATTTCAGTTTAAAATTTATTTTTCCACATCATCGATTCTACTGGTTTTGTACTTCTTTCGTTGTATTTAGCCGAATTTTTTTTATTATAAGGTCTTTCGATTTCGCCATCCACTTTAAAATAAATAAGCTGACCAATCGGCATTCCTGCATAAATACGAACAGCTTGTGTAACCGAAATTTCTAATGTCCACGCATTACAAAAACCGACATCGCCTTTTCCTGCCGTCGCATGAATATCAATTCCTAGTCTTCCTACACTAGATTTTCCTTCCAAAAAAGGAACGTGAGCAAGCGTTTCGGTATATTCTTGGGTTACTCCCAAATAAAGTGTATTGGGTTGAAGCACAAAACCTTCTTTTGGAATCTCAAACGTTGTAATTTTATTGTGTGCCTTAGCATCTAAAATTTCGTCGTTATAAGTTGCCAAAAATTTACCCAAATGTACATCGTAAGAGTTTGTACCCAAACATTCTCTATCAAAAGGCTCAACTAAAATAGTTCCTTTTTCAATTTCTGCTAATATTTCTTTGTCGGAAAGAATCATTTTATGTATGTCTTTTTGCCAAATCTATAAGGTTTTCAGAAACCTTATAGGTTTTTTATGAAAATTTCAAGTTTATTTTCTTCTATTATTTCTGTTTTTATAGGCGAAATAGAAAGTTTTGGAGCTTCAAAACCTTCATTAAAAAAGACATTTGTAGCTGTAAAACGACGGATTTCATCATAAAACCCATTTTCTATCAAGGAATGTAAAATTTTACTTCCCCCTTCCACAAAAACAGAATGAATATTTTTACGGTGCAAATCTTCAAAGAGTGTTTGCCAAAAATTAGTTTGACTTAGCTCTATGAGTTCAGTTTGTAAAAATTTATTCACAAAAGTAGTCTTTTTTGAGTTATCAGCCTTATCATTATCAGAATAAGAATAAAAAATTGTAGGCTGCGAATCATCAAAAACCGAAAAACTAGAATTTAATTCTTCAAAACCATTTCCTGCTAAAATAATTCGTGTCGGGTTTTTGCCTGTCCATTCTCTTACATTTAGTTTTGGATTGTCCCTCAAAACGGTATTTTTTCCTACCAAAATTCCGTCTTCTTCGCTTCTCCATTTATGTACCAATTTCCTAGAAACAGCATTACTAATCCACTTTGAAGTACCATCTTTTCTGGCTATAAATCCGTCTGCCGTTTGCGCCCACTTCAAAATAATATACGGACGTTTTTTTATAAAAGCCGTCAGAAAACGTCTATTTTGGTATTTTGCTTGTTCTTCACACATTCCTACCACAACTTCAATTCTTGCATCTTTTAGCTTTTGAATTCCTCTTCCTGCATCGTTTTGAGCGACCAACGGATTTGGGTCAAGCGAGGCAACAACTACTTTTTTGACATTTGCTTTAATGAGTGCATCGGCACAAGGAGGCGTTTTTCCAAAATGACTACACGGTTCTAAGGTAACATAAACAGTCGCTTGAGAAAGTAGATTTTTATCATTTTCTGAAATGCTATTCAATGCGTTTACTTCTGCGTGTGCTTCTCCATATTTTTTATGATAGCCTTCTCCAATAATTTTGTTTTGTGCTACAATTACACAACCGACTAAAGGATTCGGACTTACAGAACCTTTGCCTTTTTCGGCAAGTTGTAAGGCACGTTGCATGTATAGTTTTTCGTTCATTTTTTCTTGATTTTGTTTGTCGCTCGTGAGGACACAAGCAATGGTGAAATTTTATTCTTCACAATATAATTTTAATGGAATAGAAATAAATTGTTGTTCGTTCTATTGCAAGACATATTTTTTTCTAATTGTAATATTTTCTGTCCACATTAGAGGATAAGAAATAAGAGTACGTCGTTGTTTTTTATCAAAAATAGGATAAGAACCCATTTTAGCATCTATTCGCAAACTTCACTTGCATTTCTGACAAACTATCCTTTTCCAAAATAGAATAAGCCGTAGAAGTGTATATTTTTTCAAGAACATCAATAGTTCGTTTTTTAGCTTCTTCATGTTTGATTTGAGAAAGCCATTGTGTTGGATTTACTGGTAATTTTTCTTCTTTTTGCTTACAAGCAGTAAACAGAGTGAGAAATAGAAGTAAGAAAGCTAGATTTTTCATTTGGGTAATATTGATATAGAAGTATTTTAGCAAAATAAAATTAATTTTTAGCTACAGAGTAGCTTAACCTTTGTAGAAAGAGCTAAAAATCATAATCTTGTTAGCTACAGAGTAGCGTAATCTTGAAGTGTTAAAACATACAGATTAAAAGAAATAAAGTTACGCTACTCTGTAGCTTTAAATTTCTTTGAATTATTAAAACCATCTACAAAGGTTATGTTGCTCTGCAACTTAAATTACAACACTAAAGAATGTGAAACAAAAAACTCTCTAAAACACTTCTAAAACTATAAAATTACTTTTTTATTCTATAAATCCGATAAACTAAAAGAAAATGAAAACGCTTTATTTCATCACAGGTACAAGTAGTGGCATTGGTTATGCGCTGACAAATCATATTTTATCAACTGAAAATGATGTTTTGGTAGAAGGAATTTCTCGTACACAAGCTATTCATCACAGCAATTACAAACACCACACTTTTGATTTATCAGAAATAGATAATTTAATTGGTTTCTTTGGAAAGATAGATTTGCAGAGAAGAATAAAAAGCAAAATTGATAAAGTAGTTTTGATAAATAATGCAGGAACGCTTGGAGAAGTCGGTTATGTGGGCAAAATTCCTAGTGAAGATATTATCAAGACGATGAATATAAATACGATTGCTCCTTTTGTTTTGATGAATGAGTTTTTGCATACTTTTGATAAACAGACTTTTGGCAATATAGAAAAGGTAATTATAAATATTTCTTCGGGTGCTTCTAAACGTCCGATTGATGGCTGGGCTTCTTATTGTGCTTCAAAAGCTGGTCTAAATCTTTTTTCGGAAGTAATTGAAGAAGAAGAAAAACACCTAAATAATAACACAAAAATTTTCAATGTTTCGGTCGGTGTAGTAGATACAAATATGCAAGGACAGATTAGAAAAACGAGTCAAAATGAGTTTTCGAGTGTAGAATATTTTAAGGAATTGAAAGCAACTAATCAACTTGGGGTGCATAACAAATTGTCGTTTTTTC
>PFKD01000062.1 GCA_002784125.1 Flexibacter sp. CG_4_10_14_3_um_filter_32_15 | reverse complement strand
AGTTCATTTTTGAGGTTCTACAAAGGTTACGTTGCGCTGCAACTGAAAATCAAATACTTAAAAATGTCACTCATGTTGGAATAGGATAACCAAATTTTTGTTCCAAAATAGTAAATAAAACCGTTTGAGCAGCATACACTCTATTGTGCGCTTGTTCCAAAACGACAGAATTTTCACTATCAATCACTTCATCAGTAACAATAACATTTCTACGAACAGGCAAACAGTGCATAAATTTGGCGTTATTGGTCAGTTTCATTTTTGCATCATCAACTATCCAATGTTCTAAATTTTGTCTTATTTTTCCATAAATTCCATTTTCATCAGAAAAAGAAGACCAATTTTTTGCATAAATAAAATCAGCGTCTTTAAAGGCTTCTTCTTGATTGTGAGTAATAGAAACTCCTTTTGCAAACTCTTCACTCAGCTCAAAACCCTTCGGACAAGCAATTACTAACTCTGAGTCTGTATTTTTCACCCAATCGACAAACGAATTTGGAACAGCTTGTGGCAACGCTTTTGGATGAGGTGTCCACGACAAAACTACCTTTGTTTTTTTGATACCATTTGTTTTTGTTTTAAATTCTTCAATCGTCAAAACATCAGCGAAAGATTGTAAAGGATGAGCCGTTGCACTTTCTAAAGAGATAACAGGAACAAGTGCATGTTTTATAAATTTTTGAAGGATTTTTTCTTCGTAATCGCCTTTTTTGTCAGTCAAAGATGCAAAAGTACGAACACCAATAATATCACAGTATTGCGAAATCACACCTGCTGCTTCTTTAATATGTTCTTGTGAATTTTGATTCATGACTGTTCCATCTTCCATTTCGATAGTCCAACCATCTTGCTGAACATTCATAATCATGACATTCATTCCCAAATTCATGGCAGCTTTTTGAGTACTCAAACGAGTTCTTAAACTTGGATTGAAAAAGAGTAAACCAAGTGTTTTTCCTTTTCCAAAATTTTCATAAGAAAGTGGATTTTTTTTGAAGTTTTGAGCTGTATTTATCCATTCTTGCAGATTTGGAACGTCTGCAAAAGAAGTGAAATTTAGATTTTTCATTGTTATTATTATTAGGTCGTTCGTGAGGACACGAGCAACGGAAAAGTTGTAGAGTTTGATAAATCAAATTGCTAGGTTTAAATTATCAAGGAATGATTTTTTATTGATATAAATTTAAAAAAACTACCATTGCTCGTGTCCCCACGAGCGATACCAAACGATAAATTTTAAGATAAAATTTTATGCAAAGCCTTTATAAAAGGTTCAAATTCAGCATAAGAAATAGATAAAGGTGGCAAAACACGCAGAACATTTGGGTTAGAAGACGAACCAGTAAAAATATGATGCTCATAAAGCAGCTTTTGACGCAATTCTTTAATTGGAAAAGGCATTTCAATTCCTAGCATCAAACCTCTTCCCTTTACTTTTTTTACAGACGGAACTTTCGCTAAATCTGCCATAACCTTTTTACTAACTTGATTTACATTTTCCAGTAAATTTTCATTTTCTAGCACTTCCAAAACTGAAAGACTTGCAGCACACGCCAAATGATTTCCACCAAAAGTAGTTCCTAACATGCCATTATGCGCTTCAATTTTTGGATTTATCAAAACTCCTCCGATAGGAAAACCATTGCCCATTCCTTTTGCCATTGTAATCAAATCAGGTTGAATAGTTGCCCACTGATGAGCAAAAAACTTCCCACTTCTACCAAAACCACTCTGAATTTCATCAAGAATTAGCAAAGAATCATGTGTTGCGCATTGTTCTTGTAAAAATTGAAGATAGTTTTCTGTCGCCATATCCAACCCTCCAACGCCTTGTATCCCCTCTAAAATTACTGTACAAACATCTTTTTGAGAAAGAGCTTCTAATAACTGACTTTCATTATTTAACTCTACCCATTTTACCTCAAAATTATTTTCATTAATAGGCGCAGAAAGTTTAGAGTTATTGGTAACATTCAATGCTGCTGCCGTTCTTCCATGAAAGCTATTTTTGAAGGCGATTACTTTTTTCTTTTTGGTATGAAAAGAGGCTAATTTTAGCGCATTTTCAGTAGCCTCTGCACCACTATTACACAAAAAAAGTTTGTAATCTGAATAACCACTTTGCTCGGTCAGTTTTTTAGCTAATTCATTTTGAATAGGAATATCTATCGAATTAGAATAAAAACCAATTTGAGAAAGTTGGTCAGAAATGCGTTTGACATAATGAGGGTGAGAATGACCAATAGAAATAACGCCATGACCACCGTACAAATCAAGGTATTTTTCGCCTTCATCGGTATAAATGAAAGCTCCTTTTGCCGAAGTTGGAGAAAGGGTATATTTTGGATAAACGTCGAATAAATTCATGTTTTTATATTTTAATCCTCGTTGATGGCAAAGCCTCAACGACGGTTAGTTTTGTTCTACTTTTCAACCGTCAACGAAACTTTGTCGTCGTTGAGGAAGAAAAAACAAAAATAGTTTAGAAATAATTAGCCTTAAAAGCAAGTCCAGTTTTTTGAGGCAAATCAAATTGTAAATTCATATTCTGAATGGCTTGTCCTGCTGCACCTTTCAAAAGATTATCGATACAAGAAGTAATAAGAATTTTGTTTTCAATTTTTTGAATATGCAAAAGACAATAATTTGTATTCACAACTTGCTTTAAATCAATCGGATGATTACTAATTTTGACAAAAGGAGCATCTTTGTAAAAATCTTCATAGATAAAAATAATATCTTCTTCTGACTTATTTTCATCTAAGTTTGCGTACATACTTGCAAAAATTCCTCTTGTGAAATTTCCACGCATCGGAATAAAATTGATTTTTCCTTCAAAATTTTGAGATATATCTTTCAAACTTTGCTCAATTTCTCCCAAATGTTGATGAGAAAAAGGTTTGTAAATCGATACATTTTCACTTCGCCAACTAAAATGAGTGGTTTCTGAAAGTGACTGCCCTGCACCTGTTGAGCCTGTCAGCGCATGAACATGCCATTCTTTTAGGTTTGGAAAATGTTTTGTTAAAGGCAACGTTCCTAATTGAATAGCCGTTGCAAAACAACCGGGATTTGCGATATAATTACTCTTTTTGATTTTTTGAGAATAAATTTCAGGCAAACCATAGACAAATTCTAATTCTTTTTCTTGGTCTGTTATTATCTTGACTTTCAGACATTTATCTTTATTCAATCTAAAATCATTACTCAAATCTATAATTTTGGTCGTTTCAGAAAACGGATTTTCTAACAAAAAACGAGTAGAATTTCCGTGTCCCAAACAGAAAAAGACAATATCAATTTGAGGATTTACTTTTTGAGAAAAAACTAAATCGGAGTGAAATAAATCGGTATGAATTTCGCTTATTTTTTTGTCAGAATGAGAATGAGAATACACAAAATCAATTTCTGTATTTGGGTGATTGATAAGACAACGCAAAAGTTCGCCAGCTACATAACCACTTCCTCCAACAATTCCGACTTTGATTTTTTTGTCTTTTTTATTTTCCATTTTCTTGTTGTTTTTGTTGTGCCTTAGTTTGAGCCTTAGTTTGAGCCTTAGTTTGAGCTTTGGTTTGCACTTGATTAAAAATTTGAAGTGAATTTCCTAGAATTTTTGTAAATCCTTTTACATCATCTCCAGACCAATTTTTATTCATTTCACCATATTCTCCAAAATCCGATTTCATCAAGTCAAAATCTGACTCAATTCCTTGAATAACAAAACGATAAGGAGCTAATTCGACAAATACTTTTCCAGTAACAGTCTTTTGAGAATCTTCTAAAAACGTTTCGATATTTCTCATCACAGGCTCAAAATATTGCGATTCGTGAATGAACATGCCGTACCAATTACTTAGCTGTTCTTTCCAATACATTTGCCATTTTGAAAGCGTATGTTTTTCTAAAGTATGATGCCCTTTGATGATAATACTTGCAGCAGCAGCCTCAAAACCAACTCTTCCTTTTATTCCAATAATGGTATCTCCTACGTGAATATTTCTTCCGATAGCGTATATTTTGGCGATATTTTCTAGCGTTTGAATGGCTTTTACAGGATTCATTTTTTCATCATTGATGCCACAAAGTTCTCCGTTTTCAAATTCTAAAGTCACTGTTTCACTTCCATTTTCCACTAACTGACTTGGATAGGCTTCTTCTGGAAGTGATTTGTGAGAAGTGAGCGTTTCAGCACCTCCTACGCTTGTTCCCCAAAGTCCTTTATTGATAGAATATTTTGCTTTTTCCCAATCTAATTCAACGCCATGTGATTTTAAGTAAGCCACTTCTTGTTCTCTTGAAAGTTTTTGCTCTCTAATTGGTGTCAAAATTTCTATTTGAGGAGCAATTAATTGAAAAACTAAATCAAAACGCACTTGGTCATTTCCTGCGCCTGTACTTCCGTGTGCAATATAATCGGCTTCTATTTCTTTTGCATATTTTGCTAATGCGATAGATTGATAGGTTCTTTCTGCGCTTACTGACAAAGGATAGGTATTATTTCGAAGTACATTTCCAAGGGTGCATTAGGGTAAACGCACGAAACTTTTTATACTGCTTTCAGTGTGTTTAAACACACTTTAACTATCAGAGTAAATTC
>PFKD01000178.1 GCA_002784125.1 Flexibacter sp. CG_4_10_14_3_um_filter_32_15 | reverse complement strand
AATATTACTATTTAATATTGAATTGATATAATTATTAAATAATACCAAAATTTTGAATAAAAGGGTGGGGAATGACAGATTACAATTACAATTTCTATTATTTGGACAATCAGAATGGCTAAAAAACGAAATCATTTTGAAGTGAATAAACAACGATTATTTTAAAATTAAAGCCACAAAAAAGCACAATTATTTCTAACTAATTGTGCTTTGTGTTTGACTAAGTTTAATTCTATTTTCTATCTAAAAGGATTACTAAATTTTTCACCTTCGCTAAACTTTTCATCTGTGAGTGTTTTCAAGAAAGCAACTAAAGCATCTTTTTCCTCTTGGGAAAGATTCATTCTTCTTGGGTTTCCTGCTGGGTCTTTCAAAACTATTTCCAAATTTGGGTGTGCCTGTATTCCCGAATTATAATGCTCAATGACTTCTTCCAAAGTTGCAAAACGTCCGTCGTGCATGTAGGGCGCACGCAGCGCAACATTTCTCAACGAAGGCGTTTTGAAAGTTCCAATATCAAGTGGATTTCCTGTTGATTCATAAACTCCCAAATCTGTTGTCGATTCTGCATCTAAGCCATTATTTGTAGATTTTGAAGGTGTAATAAATGCTTCCGTTCCATGACAAGTTGTACAACCCAGTCCACCTAAAGGAGCGATATTTAAAAATAATGTTTTTCCTAGATTTTCTTCTTGAGTAAAATTACTAAAATCGTCTGTTGCTCTATTTACAGTAGCTCTTCCGATGTCATATTTACTTTCATAACTTACCAAACTTCTAACAAACTGTGCCAATGATTTTGAGATTCTGTCAATCGTAACCGTTTTATCTCCAAAAGCGTCTTCAAAAAGGGGGGCGTAATAATCCGTTGATTCTATTCTAGCCACAAGTGTATCCAAAGTAAGTCCCATTTCTATTTCATCTTGAATAGGAATTAAGACCTGTTCTTCTAAAGTAGCTGCTCTTTCGTCCCAAAAGAATGTTCCTTTTCTATAAAAACGAGCATTTGTAAGTCCCATCGAATGCCTACGAGTAGTCCCACCTTCAAAACCTTTACTCAAAACTTTTGGGTCTGAAAAACCTTTAGCTTGTACGTGGCAAGAAGCACAAGACACTCTACCATTTTTACTTAGATTTTTATCATAAAACAATACCCTTCCAAGTGTTGCACCTGCATTGGTAATTTGATTTGTCGTGGGCATATTATCATTACTCACAATAGAGTTTTGAGGGCCTCCGTGTAAATCTGGCTCTGAGAAATGAGCTGGGAAATTAATATTTGAATAATTGAATGGCTCATAAGGAAGGTTTAATATTCCGTTTTGACGTTCTGGGCTTACAGTTTCACTTTCTTTACACGAATAAATTCCTAAAGAAAATAGAACCAATAAGACGATAGAAATTCTAAAATTTATTTTTTTCATTAAGTAAGCAGTTGGTTATGAGTAATTTATTTTTTCTTTAGATACTGAAAATGTGGAAAGGTTTAATTAAACTAACTACATTCGACTTTTTATTTGTTGAACAAATTCTAAAGTAACTTCAAAATCTTCTACAATTTCTTCAAGTATTAGTTTTTATCTTGAAATGGCTTTCTGAATTCTTTTTATTTTTTCTTTTTCCATTCCTTTTTTATATCCTTTTTTATATCCTTTTATTATGTTCAACTTTATTTCTTTTCTAAAAGGATATTCTAGTAAATAAGGGTATTTTTCAAAGACTTCTTTAATAATGAAGTCATATTTTGAGTTTGAAGTGGGCATAATTTTTAATATTTTACTTGTTCAGTTTGCAATTTTTTATACTAAAATCATTCTTTTTTAATTAAAAAAACTAATCAAACTTCTTTCTCTCAAAACGCCAAGTAAGCAAAATGGAAGAAGTAATAAGTCCCAAACACAATCCCCACCAAATACCAGTAACCCCCATTCCGACAGGAAAAGCCAAAACATATCCACCTCCAATTCCGATTATCCAATACGAAAAAAGACTAATTGCAGTCGGAACTTTTATATCTTCTAATCCTCTAAGATTCCCTGCCGAAACCACTTGAATTCCGTCTGTCATTTGAAAAACAGCTACAATAATAAGGAGTTGCATGGTTATTTCAATAACTTCAATGGCATTCGCTTCTGATTGATTGACATACCAAAGAGGAATTTGTCCATTAAATAAAAATATCAATCCTGCCATTACTGCCATAAAAATAACAATCAAATAAACGGCACTTCTTCCTGTTCGTTTTATTTCACTTAAATTATTTTTTCCTACTAGATTTGCTACTGCTACTGTTGTTCCTTGTGAAAGTCCGACAGCTACCATAAAGGTCGTAAAGGCAATATTCAAAGCAATTTGATGCGCTGCTAGCGCTTCTTTACTAATCCAACCTGCCATAATTGCAGCCACTCCAAACGCTCCACTTTCAAAAACCATTTGCATACCGATAGGAACACCAATATTTAATAATTTCTTAAAAATATCCTTTGAAAAAACAGAAATTGAAAATGTAAAATCAATAAATTGTCTAAAAAATGGCAAGGCAAAAAAGATAATCAACATCACAACGAGCATCAAAACACGAGAAACAAGCGTTGCTATTCCTGCACCTACAAGACCTAATTCTGGAAAACCAAACTTTCCAAAAATCAATAAATAATTCAGTATAATATTGACAGCACAAGCAAGAATATTAACGCTCATTGGTACTTTTGTCTTTATGAGCGCCTCTGAAAACTGTTGCAAAGCCAAAAACAAAAACCAAGGAATAATTGAAAAAGCCACCAAACGATAATACGGAATTGCCAAAACAACCACAGAAGGAGGCTGGTCAAGATAATCCAAAAACGGAATAGTCATTTCAAAACCTAGCCACATCAAAATACTGACAAGCGTATAAAGCACCATTCCATTTTGCAAATATTTGGCACAAAGTGGGTAGTTTTTGGCTGCATACGCATTAGCAACAGGAGGTTTCAAACCATAACTAAGACCAATTCCAAAAGTAGCAAACGTAAAAATAGCACTATTTGCAAAAGCTGCCGAGGCAAGTGCAACCGTATCATAATTTCCTACCATAATCGTATCTGAAAGTGCAATCAAAACCGTTGTGATTTGCCCTAAAATGATTGGCGAAGAGAGCCGAATATGTTTCTTAAAATAGAAAAAGTGATTTTTCATTGTTTAGAATTTTTTGTTGTTGGTGTCGCTACGCTAAAATACCAACAAAGGCTGAAGAGTTTTTATTAAATACAAAGACCCTAAGGGTTTTCAAAACCCTTAGGGTCTAACTTGATAAGACAAAGATATTTGATAAAAAACTTAAATCAAATCTGTAATATCTTTTACTCCAAGTTGCGCCGTTTTGATAAAACCCTCTCCGTAATCTACTTGAATAGCGTGTCCAAATTCTTTTGCTCGTGCTTCCAAAAACTGGATAAAACGAGGTGAAGAAATAAATGTTTCTTCCTCTTTTTTGTCAGATTGATAATTTGGATTATGAAATTGAGATTCGAAAGCCATAACAGATTTCATTTTTTGTTCCCAAAATGGCGTTACGTCCACCACAAAATCAGGAACAAGCATATTACTTTGAATATAATGATAGACATGTTTTGGTCGCCAATGTTCTTGTTTCTTGCCTTCCCATTCGGTTTCTATTTTTAGAAGTCCACTCAAAAAACATGATGTTTTTGAGAGTTCTGCGCCTTTTCCGTGGTCTGGGTGTCTGTCTGAAGGTGCATTTATCAAGACTATTTCGGGTCTGAATCTACGGATAGCTTGAATTACTTTCATTCTATGTTCATTATCATCATAAAAAAAGCCGTCTTTGAAGTTTAGATTTTCTCTTACAGAAAGTCCTAATATTTTACCTGAATTTTCGGCTTCTTTATCACGAATTTCTGCGCTTCCTCTTGAGCCTAACTCTCCTCGTGTAAAATCTACAATTCCTATTTTTTTTCCTTTAGCTGCTGCTGCTAAAAGTGTTCCCGAACAGCTCAATTCTACATCGTCTGGGTGTGCAGCAAGGGCTAAAATATCTAATTTTATATTTTGATTACGCATAAAATAGTTGGAGTTTGTTTTTTTTCGTTTATTGGTTGTTCATTAAAATAACTTTACAAAGATAGAAATTTAAAAGTATTTGTAGGTACAATTATCTATCAAAATGCTAAAGGTAGGGTATTCAGAATTTTAAAAAAAATTGATTCAATTTTATGTCTTTATCTATCTTTTGATAAGTCAATTTACAAATTAAAAGTAGCAATCAAAATTGTATTTCAGTTACAGAGTAACGCAACCTTTGTAGAATATAAGAATATAAAGAAAGAATGTATTTAGAGCTACAGAGTAGCGAAACCTTGCAATTAACACATGTGTAAAATGGTAAATAAAAATGTTACGCTCCTCTGTAGCTAAAGTAAATGGACACCTGCCAAAGCAGCGAAGCTAATTTAAAATGGATAATTGATAATTACATAAAACATTGATTATCAAGTCATTACATTAAAAAATAAGATGCATTAATTTTGTACGATTACTTAGTTTGACTTTACTATTTTATCTCCATCAAGCTACTGCTTGTGTCACTAAATCAGTAAGGTATCTTATTTTGTGCTTATA
>PFKD01000433.1:1174-5711 GCA_002784125.1 Flexibacter sp. CG_4_10_14_3_um_filter_32_15 | reverse complement strand
TTTATTATCATTCTACAAAGGTTACGCAACTTTGTTGCTAGGAAAGGACTATTTTAGATTTTATAAATGTCACTCATGTTAATAAAATAATTTCTTTGAAAGACTTTTTGAGTGAAATATAATTTAGTAAATGCTATACATTCTGACAGCTTGTAAGCTATCAGCTACGACAAAAAAACCTTCCAAAAAGCCGTCAAAACAAGCATTCCCAGCGAAAAAGGAAGTAAATATTTCCAACACATTGTCATCAGTTGGTCGACACGCAGACGAGGAAAACTCCAACGAATCCACATCTGAATCAGCATAAAAACAATGGTTTTGCTCATCAGCCAAAAGAAAGACCATAAATAAGACGGCAACTGTCCGATTTCTCCACTTGTATAATTTGCTAACTCAAAACTTCCGATATTCGGAAAAGGCGTATTCCAACCTCCAAAAAATAAAACACTAGTCAGAAGTCCTATCAAAAGCATCATTCCATATTCTGAAAGCATCAAAAACGCCCAACGCATTCCTGAATATTCAGTTTGAAAACCTGCCACGAGTTCCGATTCAGCTTCGGGAATATCAAAAGGCGTTCGATTGGCTTGTGCAAGACTAGAAATAAAGAAAATCAGAAAGACAATAAAAAAGAAAGGCATTGAAATAA
Organism: Flexibacter sp. CG_4_10_14_3_um_filter_32_15; assembly: GCA_002784125.1. Lineage (GTDB taxonomy): Bacteria > Bacteroidota > Bacteroidia > Cytophagales > Bernardetiaceae > Bernardetia. Next base: position 5,062 of record PFKD01000433.1, on the reverse strand, counting down.
TATTCCAAGACAAAATTCCTCCAATCGTTTGCGTTTCTATATTTAAAAATGAAATTCCGAACAAATACGTCGTTTTTTCTGTAAAAATTCCTTGTACTTGACTTATTTCCTGCAAATCTAAAGAACCATTCCAAACCACAACACACAAAATTGAAAGTCCTAAAGGCAATTCATACGAAACCATTTGAGCCAACGAACGAACAGCACCATACAAAGAAAATTTATTAGACGAAGCCCAGCCAGCCATCAAGATTCCAATAACATCTAAGGCTACAATTCCCAGCCAAATCAAAATTCCTAAAGGCATTTTGGTTTCCGAGTTTGCAGTAAAGGGAACAAGCGCAAAACCTGCAAAAACAGCCATAAAAACCAAAATAGGCGCAAATTTGAATAAAAATTTGTTGGTAGAAGCTGGAATAATATCTTCTTTGAAGAGTAACTTTACTACATCAGCAAACGTTTGAAGGAAGCCAAATTTTCCTGTTTCGGTAGGACCAATACGGTCTTGAATGAAAGCAGAAACTTTGCGCTCTACATAAACTCCGACAAGCGTATTAAATAAAATTAAAGAAAGTATTGAAAAAATTAGGAAAACAATAGTCATACTATTATATTTAGTAGTAAAGCAGGTAATTTGAATTAACTTATCTGTATTTAGGTAAAAATGTATTTTATTAGAATTTTATTTTAATAATTTATTATTTTTCAAAATTTTATTTCAACTATTCATTTTTTTAAGAAATGATACTATATTGGTCTTTGAGTTGAAAATTATCATTGCTAACACTTATTTATTCCTTAGTAAATACAAAATTACACACAAACCTCACAAAATCTTTATTTTATGAACAAAAAATACCGTTTATTTGCGATTGCCTTTATATTTTGCTTCTGCCTTGTTGGCAACGTCTTTCTAGCAAAAGCACAAGTAGATACAAATGAAAGAATGATTGATTATCCTAATTAAAGTTTCCAATAAAAAGTATCACAAGTTTTGAATGGAATAGATAGAGGTTGTTCTTATTGTTTTCCTCATGGTTTTGAAACAAATAATGCAAAACATTTTAAATACCAACGCTGTTGGAAAAAATATAGAAAAACTCAGTATAAGTAAACTCTAAATGCAAAAAAGCCTTACTTCATAAAAAAGTAAGGCTTTCTTAATTTTATAAGACAATTCAAATCTACATCGCAATAGCAAAGAATCCTCTTCTACCTGTTGGGTGAAAACCTTCAATCAAAACACCTCCAGTTTTTCCTTCTAAAAGTCGGATTACATCAGCAGAACTTTCTACTTTTTCTTTGTCTATGTGCGTAATAATAAATCCTTCAGGAACTTGTGCTTCTTTGAACTTTCCTTTTTCGATAGTTGCGATTTTTACACCTGTCATTCCTATTTTTGTGGCTTCTTCTGGAGAAATATTCTGAATTTCTATTCCTAACGTTCCAATTTTCATCAATTCTCCTGCTTCATTTGTAATTAGTTTAGTTGTTCCCAAACGGTTTTTAAGTTCTACATTTGTATTACGTTCTTTTCCATTTCTAAGATAAACAACTTTTACTTTATCCCCTGGTCGTTTACGTGCGATGCGTTCTTGTAGTTGTGCCGAAGTATTTACCTGCACGCCATCTACTTCAATAATTACATCGCCTTTTTCCAAGCCTGCTTCTATTGCACCACTTCTTTCTGTTACACCAGCTACATAAATACCACGAACAACAGATAAATTTAATTCTTTAGAAAGTTCGGCTGTTACGTCTCTGATTTGAACGCCCAAAAGCCCACGCTGAACAATTCCATGTTCTCTCAAATCGGTTACTACTTTTTTTACAATTTCAGTAGGAACGGCAAACGAATATCCTGCAAATGAACCTGTTGTAGAAGCAATCGCTGTATTTATTCCGATAAGTTCTCCATTTACATTTACTAATGCGCCACCACTATTACCTGGATTTACGGCTGCATCTGTTTGTATAAATGCCTCAACTCCTAATCCATCATTGCGACGCAAAATATTTATATTTCTAGCCTTTGCACTTACAATTCCTGCCGTTACGGTAGAGGTAAGCTCAAATGGATTTCCTACAGCAAGTACCCATTCGCCTACTTGCACATTATCCGAATTTCCAAATGGAATAACTGTCAATTCCTCATCTGCCTTTATTTTTAAAAGAGCCAAATCTGTACTTGGGTCTGTTCCGATAAGCTCGGCAGTATAGCTTTTTTGATTGTTCATAACAACATCAATACGAGTTGCATTTTCTATAACGTGATTGTTTGTTACGATATATCCCTCTTTTTGAATCACAACTCCTGAACCTGAACCCATTCTAACCTCTCCATTATTTTGATTTCTGTCAGGCATTTGCTGTCCAAAAAAATCTCTAAAAAGGTCTTCCATTGAGTTTTGCTGACGATTACTCATCAGAGCAGGATTTCCAAAAGTCTGAATACTCACAACGGCTGGCGTTGCTCGTTTGGCAGCCTCTACAAAACTTATTGATTGAGGCGAAAATGTCGGATTTGCAGGGTCTGGATTTCCAAAACCTGTCTGTACAAAGGGTTGATTTGTATTCTGAAAGTTACTTTGACTTTGGGGTATAAAAAAGTTATGATAAATACCTAATGCAATTCCTGCCCCCAAAATAGCAGAAAGTAAGACAGTAAAAAATAAGCTTATTTGTTTCATATTTTGATAAATTTAAAGTGATGATTTTGATATACAATATATTATTTGGCTTTTAAACTAATACTGTGTAACATAAGTTTTGTAATATTTTTTCGTGCATTCAGCTCCTCAGAACTGAATGTTTCGCTTTCTCAAAAGCGTGATTTATTAGCCTGAATCACGCTTCTGAGGAAGCGTTTCGTTCAACTCTGAGGAGTTGAACGCACAAATAAATATAAATAAATTTTTGTTACACGGTACTAACTTATATAAGTTTAGTTCTAAGTTTTAATTTTTAGTATGTTTAATTTACTAATTTAGTTGCGAAATTCGTACTAATTCTAAAGACTGTCAAACTGATTAACAATTTCTAAGAAAAGCTAATAAAAATAATGAAAAAATAGCATAAAATTAAGAGTGATTATAAAATAGAATGTTAAAAGGGCTTTTTAAAATGACTTTTTGTCAGTTTTGATATATTTTAACAATACATTCAGTTGGTTATAATTTGTTGCTAAACAACGATCTTCCTTAGAAGTATAATTCAGTTGCCTAATGCTTCTAACAAAACATACAACTCCTCTCTAAGTAAACCAATACATTTACATACTCATGTTAAAGGATAAAATTTCTGTAAATTACTTACGTAAATAAACGAAATCCACGATCTTAATCGTGGGAAAACAGGTACAGAATAATAGAAAACAGAATATTTTGTTTTCCCATAACTAAAGTTATGGGTTTCGTTTTCTTGACTGCGTAACATCAGTTATATACATTTTAATAAAATGACTTTTACAACAATATACTAATTTTAGCAGCAGAAATTTATTGTGATAATTATAAGACTACAGCTAACAAAAAATTAATTTATTTTAGATGAATAATGACATTACTGTTTCAGAAGAGTATAAAACACCTACCTAACCCATAAGTTGAATTGGTTTAATATAATTATTTAGGAAGTTATTTTTTTAGTTTACTTGGTTTTGCAATGATTACCTAAATTGATAATTGATTATACTCATGACGTATAATTTAGAGCAATATTCAATTAATTTACACTAAAAACCAAGTACTTATTCAGTAATATTTTTCAAAAAGATAAGATAAAATTATGTTTTTTTGTCAAAAATTTATATCTTTGCGAACTACTGATTATAGTAATTATAACAATTATCAAGGAAAACACATCACAACACAAACCTATTTAAGTATG
>PFKD01000433.1:0-1162 GCA_002784125.1 Flexibacter sp. CG_4_10_14_3_um_filter_32_15 | reverse complement strand
CAACATTTAAGAGAGTTTAAAGCCCTTGTTTCAAATTATTAAGCCCTAAAAAGACGTTTTATTGCTAATTTAATTTACATTGGGAATTGCTGATTCAAGATGAGGACTATTGGCATACAAAGCGTCTTCTAAAAACAAAAAAGATTCTTTAGGATATTCGTTGATAAGTGTATCTAACAAACGTTTTACAGCATTTAATTCGCAATCATTTTTTGTAGTTCCATCTTGTTGTTTGATAGTTTCATTAGCTAAAGGAAATACTTCTTGCTTATCAGGGTGTACCAATACAGCACTCAATATGGAATGATGACAAGTAACTGAACCGTTTTTATGTTGTTTACATAAACAAGTAGGACAAGAGCGTTTTTGAGAACTGAAAAATTCTGTAGCATCTATTGAAATGGGATAATAAGCAGAAAATACTTCATATTCTTTGAAAAGACCCTCATTTTTACAATGCGTGTAAAGTTTTGAAAATAAACCTTTAAAAGAATTAGCATCTACATCGTCTAAAATATTACGTACTTGAGAGTCACTTGGAATGGCTTTAATAGAATAAACACTACAAATATTAGCGCTCTCAGTTGGATTACGTTTTTCAAAATCTAGCAGAGAAGGACTTTTTAGAGAAAACATAGCAAAAACACTACTTAATGTATCAGACAAACTATATAAGATATTGGGACGACGAATATCCGTAATATCTTCAAAATAAGGGCGAACATAAGTCTGATAAAGACTATCAAAAGTTGAATCTTTCATAGAAACAGAGTAATAAAGTAAAAGAAGGAAGCAAGGAAGGTTCAAAAATAAATAATATTATTTACATTGGGAATTGCTGTGTTTATTCAAATTTTGTTTATAATATTGACTATTGGATTACTCATTAGCATTCATGAAGTAGCTCATGTAATAGCTGCTAAATTATTAGGATTAAGTGTTAAGAAAATAGGAATTGCTTATTCTCCTATTCCTCATCCTTATGTAGAAGTAGAATTTCCTCGTAAAATAAAAGCTAGACTCATTTATTTGTTTGCAGGAGCATTTACAACACAGATTTTATTTTTTATTAATTATGTTGGAGACTTAGGAAAAGTTTCCCATTCCAGAAAATCGTTCTAATACGTTTTTTACTTGTTGTTTAGAAATATTATTTTTTTGC
>PFKD01000357.1 GCA_002784125.1 Flexibacter sp. CG_4_10_14_3_um_filter_32_15 | reverse complement strand
ATTCAATTTACAAAGTTAAAAACTAGCTTGATTTGCTTTAAACGAGTACAATTTTTTTTCGTGCGTTTGCCCTATATTTCATTCATATTTCATTCATATTTCATTCATCATTCACAATTAATAATTCAATTTGTATTCCGAAATTCTACTGTTTATCATTTCTACGGGTTATTTGGGTATTTTGTTTGGTGTGGCATACTGGACAGAATATCGAACGTTGCCTTTTTTGAAAGAAAATAAAAACAAATTTAGTAAATTTTTCAAACCTCTCGTTTATGCCCTTTCTATGGGCGTTTATTGTACAGCTTGGACATTTTATGGAAGTGTAGGACAGGCAGCAACTTCTGGACTGGGTTTTCTGACAACCTACATAGGGCCTTTGCTGACAATTCCTCTTTGGTGGCTTGTTTTGCGTAAAATAATCCGAATTAGTAGGGCAAAAGGTATCACTACACTAGCTGATTTTATTTCGGCTCGGTATGGAAAAAGTATTGCTTTAGGTCGTTTGATTACCATTTTGTGCGTTTTGGGGATTGTTCCTTATATTTCTATTCAGATAAAGGCAATTTCGATGAGCATTGACGTGCTGACTTCTCCAAATACAAACTCTTCGTTTAGTAATTTTTGGATAAGTGATACAGCTTTTTATGCGACGCTTATTCTTGGTTTTTTTACAATGCTTTTCACTACTCGTAGTTTGCAAAGCGACAACAAAAACAGAGGAATGATAGCTGCCATTGCCTTCGAATCTATTATTAAATTAACGACTTTTTTAGTGGTAGGTTTTTTTATTGTCTATGGAATGTTTGATGGAATGATTGATATTTTTGAAAAAATAGCTTTAAACTCAGACTTACAAAAACTAACTACTATTCAACACCAAAAAAGTGGTGGAGAATGGTTTTGGTATTTGCTTTTGTCTGCTTTAGCTATTTTTCTTTTGCCTCGTCAGTTTCAAGTTTCGGTAGTGGAAAATGAAGACGAAAAACATATTATTCCTGCCATGTGGATTTTTGCTCTTTATCTTTTGGTTATCAACTTTTTGGTTTTGCCGATTGCATTGGGTGGCGAAATTTGGTTTGGAGGAACAAGCTCTATTTTTAATTCGGATATGTTTATGCTCAGTTTGCCTTTGGCTTCTGATTTTCCACAAATGGCTTTGCTTTCTTATATCGGTGGTTTTTCGGCTGCAACAAGTATGATTATAGTTTCGACGGCTGCATTAAGCACAATGATTTCAAATAATTTATTACTTCCAAATTGGGTTTCAGATTTTGATTGGAAAAATCCTAATTTTAAAGCCATCAACACCATAAAATGGTTTCGAAGACTTGGGATTTTGTTTATTCTTTTTTTGGCTTATTTTTATTTTAGAGTAGTTGCAGAAGTTTCTTCTATTGTTTCGGTCGGAATGGTTTCTTTTGCTGCCATTGCTCAATTCGCCCCTGCTTTTTTTGGAGGTATTTTTTGGAAAATAGGAACTAAAAATGGGGCTTTTGCAGGAATTGTTATCGGTTTTTTGATTTGGGCTTATACGCTTATTTTGCCTTCTTTTGCTCAAAGTGGTTATTTTCCTAGTTATTGGAATTCAAATTCTATTTTTCTACAATTATTAAATCCAAATGCGCTCTTTGGAATGGATTATTTAGATTCAATTTCTCAAAGTGTCTTTTGGTCGCTTTTTCTGAATAGCTTTTTTTATGTTGTGGTTTCGGTTACGAGTATCCAGTCTGCAACAGAACGCAATGAAGCTGAGATTTTTGTAGATATTTTTAAGTATTCCAATCGTTTTGAAAGTGCTGTTTTGTGGAAAGGAAAAGCCTATTTTTCAGAAGTAAAAGAATTATTGAATAGCTTTTTGGGAGAAAAACGAACTACTTTTTTGTTAGAAAGTTATTCAAAAACAAATACTAAAGGTACAAAAAATGAGTTTCTTCCAAATCAAGAACAAATTATTTTGGCTGATTCTCGCCTTCTGACACTGGCAGAACGTTTGCTTTCTAATGTTGTCGGTTCGGTTTCGGCTCGTATTTTGGTTTCTTCGCTGCTGCACGAACAAGAAACGGTTGCGATGGAAGAAGTAATTACGATTTTGAAGGAATCTCAAGACGTACTTTCTACAAATAGAGAATTGCGTCAAAAATCAAATGAGCTAAGAAGGCTGACACAAGAATTAGAAAATTCTAATCAAAAACTAAAAGAACAAGATAGGATAAAAGATGATTTTATCTCAACAGTTACGCACGAACTTCGAACGCCTATTACATCAATTCGTGCGCTTTCAGAAATTGTCTATCAAAATCCAGATTTAGAAGAAGAAGACAGACAGCATTTTTTGGAAAATGTAGTCAATGAATGCGAAAGATTAAGCCTTTTGATAAATGAAATTTTGGATATAGAAAGTTTTGATAATCATGCCAGAAATAATACGCTGCCTTTAGAAATCAAGGAATTTGAATTGAAAAAATTAATTGAGCGTGTTGATACAATTATGCAGCCTTTAGCAGAACAAAAAAATATAAAATTAGAAACTTTATGCAAAAATCATTCAGAGGACACAACAGTAAAAGCAGATGAAAAACGCATCGAACAAGCTCTAATTAATCTAGTTTCGAATGCCATTAATCACATGAAATTCAATGAAAATGAAATTCCTAGTGATAGAACAGATTTAAACATAGATGATTCTGAATTTCCTTTTTATACAATTAAAATAGAAACAATAATCGAATCTAATCTTTGGCAAATCAGTATTATCGATAATGGAAAAGGAATCACGAAAGAAAATCAAATTTCTATTTTTGAAAAATTTCATCAAATCAGAGATAAAAATAATCGAAAACCAAAAGGAACAGGCTTAGGGTTGAGTATTGCCAAACGAATTGTAGAAGCGCATGGCATAGAAACTCAAAATGAAAATGGAACAATTCGAAAACAAAATGGTTCTATCAGAGTAGAAAGTAGTGAAAATAGAGGAGCTACTTTTATAATGCGATTTGCAAGGTAGATAAAAGTAGATACATAAAATCAAATTTTATAATCCAATTCGATTTGTCTATTTTTGGAATATTATCTTTTCAAAGAATTACTCACAAGCTAAAAAACATTAATTATGAAAATAGGAGTTTTATTATCAGGTTCAGGCGTTTATGATGGTGCAGAAATTCAAGAATCAGTTTTGGTTTTATTAGCTTTAGAACAAGCTGGGGCATCTTATTTTTGTATTGCGCCAAACATCGAACAACATCACGTCATCAATCATTTGACAGGCGATGAAATGAACGAAAAAAGAAATGTACTTGTAGAAGCTGCCCGAATTGCAAGAGGAAATATTAAAAATTTGGCAGAAGTAACTGCAAATGATATGGATGGATTGGTTATGCCCGGTGGTTTTGGGGTGGCTAAAAACTTTACAAAATGGGCTTTTGAAGGTGCAAATGGAGAGATAAATCAAGATGTAAAAAAATTAATCAATGAAATGGTAAAGCATCATAAACCGATTGCTGCCGTTTGTATGTCGCCCACAACTGTCGCAAAGGCACTAGAGGGAACAGGAATAGAAGCCACTTTGACTGTCGGAACGACAACCGAAAAATCGCCGTATCAGATTGCTGATATTAATGGAGAAATGAAAAAAGCAGGTGCAAACCCTGTTCTTTGTGCTGTAACAGAAGTAATTTCAGATGATGTGAATAATATCGTTTCGTCGCCTTGTTATATGATGGAAGCGAGTATTAGCCAAATTAATGAAGGAATACAAAAAACGATGGCTAAGTTAGTAGAAATGGTAGCATTACAGAGAGAAAGTTAAGAACAATTACCAAGTAAGTAGTAACCAGTAACCAGTTAGTTTATTACTTACTCATTTATTCTCTGATTTTACTTCTAAAATCTAAATTCATAAATCTAAATTTATTTTTACCGAATGTCTTTAGCTTTTAACCGACCTGTTTTCTATTTATATCGAAGAAACAAATCTTGTATCAATTCTTACCGTATATTAGCGTAACGATTAAGACAAAGAAACCCAAATTTGATTTGAAGACTTTGACTTAATTATAAAAACTTTGAGGAAATTCTAAGAAAGACATTGAAACTAAATTGACAAGAAAAGACATTTGAGATATAACTTGTTATAATCACAAAAGCACCTTTTCAGAAATCAGTTTTTTACTTCAAAATTTCTTAAAAAGATGCTTAGTTTTTAGGATAGGATTGATTGAAATAAGTCGGCAAATTTATTGCTGACTTATTTTTTTGTGCTTTTTTGATAAGCATCTGTAATTTACCATTTTATTAGCAACTTGCAAAGTTTTTTACTACGTTTATTTCTGTTTCTTACAGATAATTAATTGTTTTGCCTTATACTTCTAACTCAACTATCTGTTTTTTGATTACGGTTGTATTCTCAATCCAAAAATAAGCACATCATCGGCCTGTTTTTCTGAACCTTTCCAATAGATAAACTCATTTTTTTAAAATGTTTCTTTGGGGAGCTTTTATATTGGTTAGAGAAGTAATTTCATAAAACAAATTCTCTACGGCATAAAAGGATATTTTGAAGTCATAAATTCTGACAACTACGGACTTTCTCCTTTTATTTGTTTC
>PFKD01000273.1 GCA_002784125.1 Flexibacter sp. CG_4_10_14_3_um_filter_32_15 | reverse complement strand
GTTATGATTAGTGAAAGTGGTTTTTCTTTTAATCTAACGCTTTTTTATTCGAAATAAAAAAAATAACGAAAAATTGCACGGACTATTGACCATATAAAACCAAGAAAATTCGGATAAATAAAAGCATATTAGTTTGTTTTTGAAGGTGTTTTTAAAAAACAATAAGCTGCAACACCAATAGTAATTGCAAATGGAATGTGCTGGAGAATATCAAGAGGTTGTGGATTTGGAACAAATGTTCCCCAAGTAATCATATCTACCAAAATCACTAAAACTAAAGTAATTAGATGGAAATAACCAGCCAACCTAAACTGATGAAATCCTATTGCAAGCAGAACAAAAACAGGAGGAAGTATATCTCCAACAGCTTTAAAAATTGCTGTAATTTTGGAAAAACGAATGGCAGCGTCTGAATCAGGAACTATCGAAAACGAACCTTCAGAAGCAGCAGGATGAGCCACCCAAAAAATACCAATACCGATAAGCATAAGAGCAGACACAAAACTTGCCCAAACGCCAATTTTTATTGTTGTGGGCAAGTTTTTAGCAAGTGGATTCTTAAAATTTGACATAATTTTTGTAATTTTACTTTAATTTTACAAGCAAATATAGCTAATTACTTTAAAAAAGCAAGTAATAAAATAAAAAATATGGAGAATAATTTTCGTTCATCTTGTCCACTCGTTTCTGCTTTAGATGTAATAGGGGACAAATGGTCATTGATAATCGTTAGAGATATGTTATTAGGAGGAAAAAAAACCTTTAAGGAGTTTTCAGCATCACAAGAAGGGATAGCTACAAATCTTCTATCTTCAAGATTGAAAATGTTAGAGTGTTTTGATTTGATTTCTAAAAGAAAGCTACCTAAGAATAAGAAGGAAAATATTTATCTGCTGACAGAAAAAGGACTTGACTTGACACCTATTATTACTGATATAATTTTGTGGAGTGATAAACATGTTAGGCAGTTTAATACCAAAATGCTTCAAATTTCGGATAAAGGTTTTGATGCTGACAGAAGTATTGTTATTGAAAATATCAAGAATAATTATAGAGAGATAGTAAGACAAACTATTGGGTAGTGTAGTAAAATTGTGTTTCTTCATTTCAACCATTATCAAGGTCTTATTTTTCTTTGAAAAATGACCATTGACAAGGTCAGAATGAAGAATTCAGTAGAAAGTAAAAAAGATATTTTTCTACAAACACAAACGGTAGTTCAGCGTAGCTAATTTTACCACACAACCAACTATTGGATAATAGTATTTGATAGAATTCTTCTATTTTGGAAAATCAAAACCTCTCTTATTTTTAACAATTTTTGGGCTTGAATTTGAATTAACTAAATTGCCAATTCATAAGTAAGTAAAAAAGGTGTTTTTATAAAAAAAGCACAATAAAAAATAAGAAGAAAACAATTTTAGTAAAAGATGGAAGAGATTTTAGGTTTTTTTATTGCTATCGTAGTAGGATTTGTGATGGGATTGTTAGGTGGTGGAGGTTCTATTTTGGCTGTCCCTATTTTTGTGTATATTTTGAATATTGAGGCTGTGATTGCAACAGGATATTCACTTTTTGTGGTGGGTGCTGCTGCTCTTGTAGGTGCGTATAGGTATTTTCAACAAAATTTAGTCAATCTGAAAATTGCTCTTGTCTTTGGTGCGCCTTCTTTGGTAATGGTGTATCTGACTAGGGCGTATATTGTACCTGCTCTGCCTGATCCTTTTTTGAGTTTTGATGTTTTTATCCTTACCAAAAATGCAGCGATTGTAGTCTTTTTTGCTATTGTGATGTTGATTTCTTCTACTATAATGATTCGAAAAGGCGCAAAACAACAAGAACAATCACACATTCCAAAAGCTGTTTCTAATAAACCCTTAAATATTCCTGTTTTGATTTTAGATGCTACTTTGGTCGGTCTTATTGCAGGTTTGGTGGGTGCAGGAGGAGGATTTTTGATTGTTCCTTCTTTGGTTTTTTTGGCTCGTATTCCGATGAAAGAAGCCATTGCAACTTCTCTTTTTATTATTGCTATCAATTCTCTTTTAGGCTTTTTGGGCGACTGGCAACAACACGAAATAGACTGGCGTTTTCTTCTTCCTTTTACAAGTTTTACTATTGTAGGAATTTTGCTTGGAACGCACTTTTGTAAGTATGTTCCTGCTGCAAAACTCAAACAGATTTTTGGTTATATGGTCTTAGTAATTGCTTTCTTTATTCTTTATAAGGAGTTTGTTCATATAAATTAATAACTTCTTTTAGACGGAATGAAAGGCACATTTTTTGAACTAAATACTAATAATTTTACTTATAAGTAAAATTAACTATATTTGATAAAATTAAAAATTTATGAAATATAGGCTAGTAAAAATTTCCAATTTGAGTGGAAATAAAGCATCAGTTTATTCTGTACTACTCAATGGTGAGCAAGAAACAATTTTTGATAAATTTGTAAAGGAAAATATAATGACCTTTGAAGAAGAAGTCAAAAATATAATTGCTCGTCTGAAAACAATAGGAAAAAGTACTGGTATTAGAGATAGCTTTGTAAAACCTAATGAAGGTACATTGGGAGATGGTGTATGTGCTTTATACGATAATCCAGATAAAAAATTACGACTGTATTGCATCAAATATGGCACACAATTAATACTAGTTGGAGGTGGAGGACAAAAAAATGTACGAACCTTACAAGAAGATGATAAATTGAAAAAAGAAAATTATTTTCTTAGAAAATTATCTGCTCAGATTACGGAACGTATCAAAGATAAAGAAATAGAATACATAAATAATTATCTTGATTTTGAAGGAGATTTAGAATTTCAAGATGATGATGAAAACGACTAAAATTATGGAAAAGAAACAAGTAGAAATATACAGAAGTGAGTTAATTGATGAAATTTCTTCATCTATCTCTCCCTTAGAAGAAAAAAAAGTGGAAAAAAAAATGCTTATTGCTGCAAAAATAGAAGATGCAATAAAAGCAAAAAATTGGAAAAATAGAGATTTATTAGAGGCATTGGGTAAAAAATACCCCTCCATAATAACTATATGGCTATCAGGAACACACAACTTTACAATAGATACTCTAATAGAATTAGAAGAAGTTCTGGGAATAGAACTTATTAATACAAAAGAAATAATAAATACAAAAACAATTCAAAAAAACAAAAACCTTTTCTTTAATTCTGACAATAAAACAAAAGTATAAAAATATCCAAAATCTAGCTTTTTCTTTTCTACTATTTTTATAGGAAAGAGAAAACAATTAGTTTTGTGAAAATTATTTTTACAAGTCAATAAAAACCTATATATGGAATTCAGAATCGTAGCCTTAGATATTTTAGAAGCAAATTTAGCTTTACCTCCTCAAAACTTAACAAAAGAAATCGTTTTTCAATTTGATGTCAATTTAGAACACCGTTGGAATACAGATGATGATATTTTTATTGTAGTTACCACTATTTCTATTTTCTCAAATGACAAAGAACATTTGCTTTCTAAGTTTAAAACGAATACTGTCTTTAAAGTGGAAGAATTAGCCAAACATGTAGATACAGCGAACAGCAAAAATAACATGCCAACAGATGTTATTTTAGATTTGAACGAACTTGCTATTTCTACTACTCGTGGCTCATTATTTTCTTTCTTGAAAGGAACATATTTGCACAATGCTATCTTGCCAATTATCAATCAGACTATCCCTGTTGAGTAAGGTAAAAAGACATAGAAAAGTAAAAAAGCTCATAAATAATCCATGATTTTCTATGAGCTTTTTTTTATGGGGTTGAAGTTTACTTTTTCAAACTTCCTTTCAAAACATCAATATTCCATTCATTTTCCTTTGCAATTTCTTCCAAAACTTCCATTTTCCAAGAGTTAGTAACAATCTCTAATCCATTCCAAAGAACATCATTTTTATTTTTATTGGAAAGAATAAGCGATTGCACATTCAAACCTTTATAATCTGTAAGCGCATCACGTAAATTTGTAAAGATAATTTCTCGTTGATGAAGCGTTCTTTGATGCTGTTTTTTTTCTTGAAAATATTCTTCTTTTTCTTCTGCTCGTTTGTCTAATTCTCTAAAAAAACGATTTTTTCTATCTGATAAATCAAGTTTTGAAAGCTCAAAAAATTCATCTGCACGTTTTTTGAAATGATGCGAAGAACCACGTAAAGTTTCCCACTCTTCTAATTTTTGAGGTGGTTTTACGACAAGTTCAGCCAAACGGTTATTCGAAATTACTCTATAATGAGGACGATTTACACGCTTTGCAACGGCATCTCTAAGACTCCAATACATCGCAAAACGAACTGTATTTTCTTCTGGAAATTTATATTTAATAGCTGCTTTTAGAGCTGCAATAGTGTTTTTATCTTCTGAATTATTGCTACTATCAGTACTGTTATCAGAGTTTTCTGTTCCAATTTCTTCTAGCTTTAGTCTTTCTTCATCGTACCATTTCCATCTATCTAATTTTTGAAGTTCTTTTTTTAGAATCTCAAAAAGTTCGAATAAATAAATTACGTCGGTAGCTGCATAAATAAGTTGTGATTTTGAAAGAGGACGTTTTGCCCAGTCCGAAATTTGTTCTTGTTTTTCTAGCTCAATATTTAGTTTTTCTTCTACAAGACTTTGAAGACCAATATCATTACTAGACTTGAGTAAAAAACGATACATAAGAGCTGTATCTTGAATATTTTTGACAGCGCAATTATAAACATCGCTCACTATAATCAAATCAGAAGAGCAGCTATGAAATATTTTTTCGACATTCGGATTTTCTAAAACAGAAAGTAAAGGCTTTATATTTCCTTCTAATTTGACTGTATCAATCAAATAAATTTTGTCCTTGTCATAAATCTGAACCAAACACAGATGCCTTCCATAATAATTATTGTTATCATCAAATTCAGTATCAATAGCAATTTGAGAACATTTTTCCCACTTTTTCGCCCCTTTTTCTAGCTCTTCGAAGGTTTTGATATAAATCGGATTCGGAATTTTTGGAGAAGCCTTTTTTGCACCTAGTTTATTGCGCTGAAAATCGCTTAATAAATCGCCTAATGAGTTGGTAGAGTTAGATTTTTTGGACATTTTGCTATGTGTTGGTTGTTGGTGTCGCTACGCTAAAACACCAACAACGGCTAGTATAAATAGTGTCGCTCGTGAGGACACGAGCAACGGTATTTTGGATCTGTAACTAAAAAAATAACTTTAGTTTTTTTAGTTAGTAAAATATTTTTTTGTAGAGGTATAAATTTACCATTGCTCGTGTCCTCACGAGCAATTTCTTCTTATCATTATAATTTTGATAATTCTTGGAAAAGCTCTTTTTCTCTTTGAGATAATTGTTGAGGTAGTTTGACTTCAATTTTGATATACAAATCGCCAAACTTGTCCGTTTGATTATAGATTGGCATTCCTTTTCCTTTTATGCGAAATACTTTTCCGTTGGCAGTTTCGGCAGCAATAGGAAATAAAATCTTTCCTTTCATTGTCGGAACAGAAATTTTGCCTCCTAGCATTGCATCATACAAAGAAACTTTTGCTGTCGTGTGCAAATCGTTTTCTTCTCTAGCAAAATCTTTGCTTTCATCTATTGATACAACAACTACAATATCTTCATCTTTTTCGCCTTTTGCGCCCAGTTTTAGTTTCTGCCCATCAGCAATTCCTTCTTTGAGTTTCAGACGGATTCGATTTTTATTAACTGTAATTACTCGTGTAGTTCCTGTGTATGCTTCTTCTAAAGAAATTGTAGTTTTGATTTCTTTTTCTTTGGGCTTTCTTTTTATTCCTGTTGTTTCTTTTTCATTTTTGAAAATAGTTTCTCTTCCCAAATCAACCACATTTTTGAAGGCATCACTCATACGCTCTCTTGTGAAGAGGTCTTTAAACTCAAAGTCTTTTTCTTGTGTTTTTTGGTATGCACTTTTTGCTTTATCAGCAAATTTGCTATAATTTCCCCAGTTTTTTCCCATCAAATCATATTGCGCCCTTTTTGTTGGGTCGCTCAAAATATCATGGGCTTCGTTGAGGTCTTTAAATCTTTTTTCAGCCAAAATATCATTTGGATTACGGTCTGGATGATATTTTTTGGCAAGTTCTCTATAACTTTTTTTGATTTCTTCGGCACTTGCATTTTTTCGAAGACCAAGAATTTTATAATAATCTTTGTATTGCATAGTAGTTATTGTGTCGCTCGTGGGGACACGAGCAACGGATATATTTTTCTATATTATTATTTTTCTGATTTTGCCCTTGTTGGTGTCCCATAAACGACAATTACATCTTTACCAATCTGGTTTTCCTGTTTTACGAGGTTTCTTGCCTTTGCGTTGTTGTTGTTGTAAATATTGCGCTTCATTTTGACGCATGGCATCCAAAATCTGTTCAGCCTTTTCTTGCGAAATGTCCATATCTTTTAGCTTATCGGCAGCAGATTGTTGTTGTTGTGCTTGTTTTTGAGCATCTTTTTCTTGTTTGCTTTGGTCTTGCTCTTTGTTTTCTTGTCCATCTTGCTGGTCTTGGTTCTGGTCTTCTTCGCTTTTTTGTTCGTCTTGTTCTTGCTGCTCTTGTTCTTCTTGTTGCTTTTCGTCTTCGCTTTTATCTTTTTGTTCTTGCTCTTGTTTTTGTATTTCAATTTCTAAAAGACGTTTCAAGAGTTCATAATCAAAACGAGCTTCTTCATTGTACTGGTCTGCACGAAGGGCATCTTTAAAATTAATTAAAGCATTTTCATAAATTTTCTTTTTGTCTTTGGGTTTTGTTTTTTCTGAACCTGCACGTTTTGCTTTCAAAATTCCTACTTGAAGGTTTGCAACACTACGTACTCTATCATTTTTACTGTTTACAGCTTGTGAATAATAATTTAGAGCTGAAGAAGTAGCAGAGGTGTCTTGCTGCTCAAAATAAGCATGTGCCAAGTTAAGTGTAACCGTTGGCTCATCTAATTTCCAAATATTATTCATATAAAGAAGCTCTGAAGCTGCTTCTTTGTAGTTTTTTTCTTGATATAATTGAGTTGCTTTTTTCTTTGCGCTATTGGTTTGGAATATAAATACAGGATTCCACCACTCTTGACCGAGCGAAAGACCTAAAAAAGCGACTATCCAAACGAGTTTTTGCATGATTTTTTTGATTAATAATGTCGTTGGTGGAGACACCAACAACGGCAAAATTATTTTTTAATTTGCTTTGCGATTTCTTCTACAAATTCTTTTGATACTTTAGCATACTTTGCTATTTTTTCATAAGCTAATCCATCTTTGAGCATTTCCATAATAGACTCTACTGCTCTTTTTAGCTCTCCTTTTTCTTCTCCTTGTTTGTAACGAACATCATCTTCAATATTATAAGTTAGTGCCATAGCTGTTATATGTTTAATAATTTGAGGTTGTAATTTTCTTAATTTTGATAAAACTTCTAATTGTGTAACGGTCTTTTTTTGAATAGAGTTTTCAATTGGAAGGTCTTTTATTTTTTGAAGAATATTTTTGATGATAGTATCTGAATCTGTTTTTCCAAAATCTGCCAAAATAGCCAAAATAACCTCTTCTGGTTTAATTAGAATTTAGAAACAGTTCATAACTAAAATCCTGCATATTAATCACATCAAAACGAAAAGATAAATTTTTAGCTTCAATAATTTGTTTCATTTTGGCTTTTCCTGTTCCAATGAAAAAAACATATTGATGAACATCTAATTTATATTTTCTATACAGAATAGCATAATATTCATTCATACGATGAGCCATATCCCTCTCATCAACAGTTTGAAATTCTATATGAAGGATAAAATCTTTTATTTTCTCCTTTTGTGCTTTATCTGCAATTACTTTTTTCAAAAAATCAGGTTTTCGCTCTAAAGTCGTCTGTAAATCATTCGGAATATCTCGTAAATTCTTAGGATTGATATTCAATAGCTTTTCAGCAAAAGGAATAATCAATTCTTCGATATTTTCCTTAAAGATTTTATCGTATTCCTGTGATTGATAGCTTTGCTTATTTTCTTTTTTCTTCATTAATTTATTTCAAAACAACAAAATTGTTTTTATTTAGTAAAGACAAGACGTGTCTTGTCCCTACAAAAATTCTACTGTACCCTACTATTTTTAAACACAGAGTTCACAGAGAAACACAGAGAATTAAAATACGTTTTTTTAAGAAAATGGCTTTAAAATTGACTTATTCAAATAGTATTTTGTATTAATCTATATTTTAAATCCTATCAATCCTATCAATCCTTAACTATCCTACCCTACAAAAAAATAGTAGGGTACAGTACAAAAATTCAATTATTTCATACAAATAAAAAAATTAATCCATAATAAACGGATAATCTTCTTGTTGATAAATATCTATGAATGCTTCTGATGCATCTGGAAAATCAGATTCTTCTGCAAATTTTACAGCTTCTTCTATTCTTTCTTTGATGTCCGCATCAATTTTATCCAAATCTTCTTGTGAAGCATATTTTTTCTCTAAAATAACATCTTTTACTTGCTCTATTGGGTCTTTTTTACGGTATTCGTTTACTTCTTCACGAGTACGGTATTTTGCTGGGTCAGACATTGAATGTCCTTTATAACGGTATGTTCTGAACTCCAAAAGCGTAGGGCCTTCGCCACTTCTTGCACGGTCGGCAGCTCTAGCAACAGCTTCATGAACAGCTTCAACACTCATTGCATCAACAGCTTCGGAAGGCATATCATACGATTCCCCAAGAGTTGATAAATCACTTACATTTGAGGTTCTGCTTACAGATGTTCCCATAGCATACCCATTGTTTTCAATAACAAAAATCACAGGAATTTTCCAAAGCATTGTCATATTAAAGGCTTCATGAATTGCTCCTTGACGAACTGCCCCATCACCCATATAACAGATACAAAGATTTCCAGTTTCGTTATACATTTCTGCAAAACCAATTCCTGCACCGAGTGGAACTTGCGCCCCAACGATTCCGTGTCCACCCATAAAATTGACATCTTTGTCAAACATGTGCATAGAGCCACCTTTTCCTTTTGAGCAGCCTGTTTCTTTACCAAAAAGCTCTGCCATAACTTTGTTAGGAGAAGTTCCCAAACCAAGTGGATGAGCATGGTCACGGTAAGCTGTTATCCATTTATCGTCTTTGTTGAGTGCCGAAACTGCACCAGCTAAACAGGCTTCTTGTCCAATATACAAATGACAAAAACCTCTAATTTTTTGCTGTCCGTAAAGTTGTCCTGCTTTTTCTTCGAATTTACGCATCAACTGCATATCTTCATACCATTTCATATACACCTCTTTTGAAAAAGAAGATTGCTTTTTTGCAGGAGTTTTGGCAGTTGTTTTTTTTGCAGCCGTTTTAGTTAGAGGCTTGTTTGTTGGCTTTTTGGCTGTTGTTTTAGCTGCTGTTTTGGGGGTGTTTTTTGTATCGCTCATAATCATAAATTTATATAGAAGTTGGCGTTTGTGCTTTTTTGTGTCTATTTAAGAATAGTTGTGCTAAAACCTAATCAAACTATCAATAAAATTAGAAGTAGATTTTATAGTAAGGCAAGTTACCAATTTTTTAAGAAAAACGATAATTTCACTTTGATTTGATTATTTATTTAATAATTTTTCCGTCTATAAACCGTTGAATATCTTTTGCTAACCTTTTGTTATAGTTTCTGAAAATCAAATAATTCATCAAAAAACCAAGACTGAAAAAGATAGGTAGAAAGATGAAGAATCCAATAGAATCATAATAATCATAAAATATAGAAATGAGAGTGGGTAAACAGGCCATACTTATCAATAAGATAAACAAAACCATTCCTGTTTTGAAGTTGTGATTTGGAATAATAGTTACTTCTACAACTGTTTCTAGTGGATTATTTGAATTTTCTTCAACTATTCCATAAGCTGTTGGGGGATGGTCTTTATTTCCTCTTGAACGTCTGCCTATTTCGAAACTACCTTCTTCTATTTTTCCATGATAGCTTAAAGGAATGATATCAAACATAGATTTTCTTTTGGGTTCTGGGCTGATTTTACTTTCTAGTCTTTGAACGACTTTTTTAGGAGAAAGGGATGTTTGATAAGTAATTTTTTTTGTTGGAGTTAAAAAATCTAAGAATTTCATAAGTGAGTAAGTGTTTTCAAAGTTTTGCTATGTTTTTCTACCGTCGTTGAGACTTCTCCGTCAATGAGGATTAGTTCTCAAAACCTCAATGACGGCTTTAGCCTCGTTGACGGTGGACTACAAAATACTTTTATTTTTCAATATGAGTGCCATCTACAGAAATTGAAGTAGGTTTTTCTAGCAACAGCGTTGCGTTACCGTTAGCTTCGCTGACCTTCGGTTGTAGAAAGTTTACAAATAAGTAATTTAAAAAGCTACAGAGTGGCGTAACTTTGCATTTAATTGTCAGAGAGTACAGTTTCGCTACTCTGTAGCACTAATAAAAGTCATTTTTACCTATTCTACCAAGGTTATGTTGCGCTGCAACTAAAAAGCAAGAATGAGAAGTGTTACTCATATTGATTTTTACTAGATAACTTTTAAAACAGTATGGGCGCATCTCAAAATGTCGTTTTTAGTAGGGAAAAGGTTTGCCTTTTCCTAAACTAGCTGTTTGTATCAAAAAAAATACCTCTATGGAAGGAAAAGCCCCCCTTTTTCCTAAACTAGCATTTTGAATTGGAAAAAAACTGTGTGGAAGGAAAAGACAAGCCATTTCCCTACAACTATAAAACTAATAAAGTGACATTTTGAGATGCACCAACAGTGTAGTGACTAAGTTAAAGTGAAAAAATACCTTGTAAGTTAGCCAATAAATTATTCAAACTGAAATAGTGTAATATTTCTAAAGCCAAAAAAAACTGCCTATTTCATAAAGAAATAAACAGGTTTTTATTTTTTGTAGAATAATTAAATTCAAAAATTACGCAATTGTAATTCCTTCATTCAAATAAACATCTTGAATTGCATTAAGAAGTTCTACACCTTCATTAATTGGTCTTTGGAATGCCTTACGACCAGAAATAAGACCAGAACCACCAGCACGTTTGTTGATAACGGCTGTTTTTACTGCCTCTGCCATATCTGATGCACCAGAAGATGCGCCACCAGAGTTGATAAGACCAATTCTGCCCATATAACAATTCGCTACTTGATAACGACAAAGGTCAATAGGATTGTCAGAAGAAAGGTCTGAATATACTTTTTTATGTGTTTTTGCGAAAGCGATTTTATTAAAAGCACCGTTGTTTTCAGGTAATTTTTGTTTGATAATATCAGCTTGAATAGTTACTCCAATATGGTTTGCTTGTCCTGTAAGGTCAGCAGCAACGTGATAATCTACACCGTCTTTTTTGAATGAATTATTACGAGCATAGCACCAAAGAATGGTAGCCATTCCAAGTTCATGCGCTCTTTCGAAAGCAACAGCTACTTCTTGGATTTGACGAGTAGATTCTTCCGAACCAAAATAAATAGTTGCTCCAACAGCTACTGCGCCCAAATTCCATGCTTCTTCTACCGAACCAAACATAACTTGGTCAAATTTATTTGGATAGGTAAGAAGTTCGTTGTGATTAATCTTTACGATAAAAGGAATTTTGTGAGCATATTTTCTTGACATCAAAGCAAGGTTTCCATAAGTCGTCGCAACGGCATTACAACCTCCTTCGATAGCTAATTTGATGATATTTTCTGGATCAAAATAATCTGGATTTGGTGCAAAAGATGCGCCTGCTGTATGTTCAAGACCTTGATCAACAGGAAGAATAGAAAAATAACCTGTATTAGCCAAACGACCTGAGCCATAAAGCTGTCCCAAACTGCGCAAAACTTGTGGATTGCGATTTGAGTTAGCAAAAATTTTATCTACAAAATCAGAACTAGGAACGTGTAAACGCTCTTTTGAAATAGCAGGAGTAGAAAAGTTAAGAAGTGTTTCAGAGTCTTGACCTAAAAGTTCAGAAATACGGTCAGTAGAGAGGTTTGCAGTATGAGCCATAAGTATTTTGAGAAAAAATTAACAGAAAATGAATTGAAAATTTTTTTTCTTTAATAAAATCAAGTAGATTTTTTTAAAGTGCTACAAAGGTAATAATTTGAATTTAATTTTGACTAAAATACTGATTCAAAAGTGTTTAAAAATTATAATCTATCTGTTGATTTGGGCATATTATTTATAAATTCTTCTGATTTTATTGGTTTTCCTGCTTCTTTGACTTCATTTCTCCAGCCATACGGATTTGTATCAGCCGTAGCGACATTCTCGTCTGTTTTACCATTTTCTATATTTTCGGTATAGCTTACTGTTCCTTGTTGCCAACGAAGAAGTTTTACCTCATCTTTAAATTTCTGCTCATTTCCTTCAAAATGTGTTATTATTAAATCTGTTCTATTTTGTGCTTCTAGGTCTTTCATTTTCCCATTTTTATAAATTACTATAAATGTACTTGCCATAATTTTGATGTGATTTTGTTTACTATTTTTTGATTTAATTACTTGAAATTCTACATATTGATTAACTAAAGTTAAAATCATTTGTTTTTATACATTTTTTCTGCTCTTTCTGAAATAATTTGAAAAGTAGCTTATTAAACCATCTATTTTCTTTCTAATTTTATATCTGTAATTCCCCACCCTAAATTAAAAAAAAGCCGTATTTAAATAAATTATCATATCATTGATACATTGATAATGAATTGTATTTTTAGCTGTGTAGCTGCGTAATATCGTAATTTAAGTTGTAGAGATTAATTTTCTTATAACTTGTTTATTTTTAAGGTTTTACAAGTATTTTGTTTTACAAAAGGGTATCCATTTAACCCACAACTTTAATTGTGGGGGCAAGAAAAAGAATACGTTTTGTAACGGTTTTAACCGTTTTGTTCTATAAAAAACCGTTAAAACAGTTACTAAGTGCCGATTAGTTTTTTACCACGAATAAATTCGTGGGTTTAATTTGGGATACCTTTTGCAATGAGTGAAAGGATTAAATTGCTGATAATCAGATATGTAAATTATAATTAAACGCTGCAACTTAAACAAAATACAAGATACTTTTAGTTTTGTTTAGGTACTTACTAAAAATTAAAATAACTCATCTCCAGCTAAATACTCATCTTCATCTACATCAAAATTAGTTTCTTCTGGAAGTGGATAAGCTGCAAAAAATCCTTTTTGCTCTTGAATATGTTTACAAATTCGCTCTACTTCTGGGGTATCTACAAAGGCACATTGCAAACGCAAAATATCAGAACCATTGGAAAGTAACATATCGCCTTGTCCGACAAGCTGCTCTGCTCCTCCTGTATCCAAAATAATCCTAGAATCAATTTTTGAAGTAACACGAAATGCCATACGAGCAGGAAAATTGGCTTTAATAATACCTGTAACCACATTTACAGACGGACGCTGTGTAGCCACAACTAAATGAATACCAATAGCACGAGCCATTTGAGCCAGTCTTGCAATCGGTTTTTCGGCTGCTTTTCCTGCAATAATCATCAAATCGGCAAGCTCATCAATAACCAAAACAATGTAAGGCAAATAACGATGACGTTCGTCTAAAAGCTGATGCGTTTTAAATTTTTGATTGTATTCTTTTATATTTCTACAATCTCCGTCTTTCAAAAGGTCGTAACGCTGATCCATTTCTCTACAAAGTGCTTCCAATGTTTTGACAGCATCGACAGAATCTGTAACAATCGGTTCTGCATCTGGAAGGTGTGCCAAATAATGTTTTTCTAATTTTGAGAAAAGCGAAAACTCTACTTTTTTAGGGTCAATCATCACAAATTTGAGTTCGCTAGGGTGTTTTTTATAAATCAACGAAGTCAGAATAACATTTATACCTACTGATTTTCCTTGTCCTGTTGCACCTCCGATAAGAAGGTGAGGCATTTTGGTAAGGTCAGCAATAAAAATCTGATTCGAAATATCTTTACCCAAAACTAAAGGCAGTTCTTTTCTTGAATGCTTAAAAGATTCGTGTTCTAAAAGTGTTCTGAGAGGAACAATTTCTCTGTCTTTATTTGGTACTTCAATTCCGATAGTTCCTTTCCCTGGCATTGGTGCAATAATACGAATTCCTAAAGCTGAAAGATTTAGCGCAATATCATCTCCCAAATTTCGGATTTGTGCAATCTTTACCCCAGGGGCTGGTACAATTTCATAAAGTGTAACTGTTGGCCCTACTTCTGCATGAATTCTTTTTATATCAATTTTGAAATTTTTGAGCGTCTGTTCGATTCTCATTTTTGTTTCATTGAGTTCGTCTTTATCCACTTGATGTTTTTTTACAACTGGATTATCCAACAAATCAGTTGGAGGAGAGCTATATTTTGGTAATTCGTCATTCGGATTATAAGGCGTTATTCCTGCATAAAGTGGCTTACCGTTTTCTTCTTCTATTAATTCTTCGATATTTTCGCCATACAAATCTTTTACTCTACTTACAGATGGAGGCATCGGCAAATCCAAGTCTAGCTCATCTTGTTTTTCATTTTCTTGCTTTTCAGCTTCTTGAGATTGTTTTTGTTGTGAACTTTTTTGTGTATTTTGTATTGTATTTTCTACTTTCTCTTCTCTTTCTTCTCTGTCTGTTTTGTCTTCTTGTGGAAGTTCTGTTTTTTGTGTTTTGGTAGAAGGAATATGAATGGCAAAAGGATTTTCTTCTTCTTTCTCTTCTGCCTCCTTATTACTTTTCTTATTCGTTTCGCTACTATCAATTCCAAAATCTCTAGCTGACGGAATAAAGAAACCTTCTTTGTCTTTTTGGTCTTCTTCTTTTTTGCCGTCTTTTTTACTTGATTTGTTTTTATTGTTTGCTTCTTCTCTCGCCTTTTCAATTTCGCTTCTCAAATCAGTTGTAGGCTGTTCTGTTTGATTTTCTTTTCCAAATTGCTCGTTTTTGATTTCTTTTTGAGGTAATTGTCTATTAATATTGTCTTTAATTTTTGATTTACTCTCAAATGGATTTTCTTCGTTACTTTCATTTTGTTTTGCTTCTGTTTTATCAGAATTAGTACCAAATATTTTATCTAAAAAAGTTTGTTTCTTAGGATTGATTTGTTGATTTATATCCTTTTTATCTTCTACAATCTTTACAGTAGGCTGCTTTTCGGTTTTGTTTTCAATTCTGACTGTTGGAGAAGTTGGGTTTGTTTCTGTTTTGTTTTCTTGATTAGAATCCTCTTCAATAGGAGTCTGTATTTTACCTGCTTCAATTTCTTTAAAAGCATCTATATCAGCCGAAGGAACAGGATTTTGAGCCGTTGTTTTACTTTTTTGTTTGTCTTTTTTGTCTGAAAAATGAGTATATAATTCGATATTCAAACGGTCTTTTCCAAAGAAATAGCCAAAACCAATTAAGGCAACAATAATGAAAACAGGCGTAAAAATCTGTCCAAAAAGTGCAGAAACAGCATAGCCAATGCCACCACAAAGAAATGCCCAAGCCGTTTGAGTTTCGGTCATATAAACCAAATAACCCAAAATTGTACTCATCAAGAAAATGACAAAAAACAAACTAATTGATAATTCTTTCCATTTATTGAAGGCATATTTTCCTATCAAAACAAGCCCAGAAGTAGCACCAATAACCAAAAGTAAAAACGCACCAATTCCAAACCAACGTTCGATCAGAAAATGAGACAGCACAGCACCAAACATTCCTAGCCAGTTTTGAGGCGTTTCTTGGGTAGGTGTTTCTGAGAAAAATCCCAAAACAAGGCTTTGATCAGCTTCTCCTGCATAAATAAAAGATACAAAAGAAACAGCCAACAACACAACAAAAACCCAAATACCAATCGCAGAAAGTAAATTGACTAGCGAAGAGGAAGGAGTAGTAGTTTGATTTGACGACGAAAAAGTGTCTTCCATTTTCTGAGAAAATGAAAAAGTAGATGTATTTCCATTTTCTATACCTTCTTTCTCAGCTTCTTGAGAAGAGTTTAGATTATCAGAAATGGATTTTTTTAACGAATTATCTGCCATAAAAAATGAATGTATAAAATGCTGGCTTATATAAAATTATAGTATCAAATATCTTTAAAAGTAGAATGACTAACTAACAAAAATAGCAATTTTTAGCATTTTTGCTACTATATTTTAATTATTTTGCTTAAATTTTTATTAATTTATCAATTTCCAAAATAGAAAAAGTTTTGAAATTAGTAGGGAAAAGGCTCGCCTTTTCCTACTCTAGTCGTTTGTATTTTGTTTAAATACACAATATGTTGGTTCTTTCGATCTTTTAGCGCAAAAAAAACTTGTATTTTGTTTAAGTCTGTACCAAAGGTCTGACTTAGACAAAATAAGCCTTTCTGAGCTGTAAGTGCTTATTTTAACTTGGTCAGACCTCTGGTACAGACCAAATTAAAATAGAAGTTATCTTTTTAGAAAGCGAAAATCGCTAAAAAGTCGGAAGAGCTAATATGTTTAGGAAAAGGCAAGCCTTTTCCCTACAAATACGGTCATTCTTTATTTTATTCTATTTCTTTTTTTAGTCTTGTGATTACTCTTAAAATATCATCTTTAGATTCTATCCAAAGGATTTTTTTACTTTCTAATAATGAATTATAATGCTGCAAATTTAGGATTGCATTTTTTGGATAATCTTTGTCAAAAAAGTTAAGTTTAGGAAAAGAGATAAGTAAACTATCAACATTCTGATTTTTAGTTTTTTGCAACTTAGCAGGTAATTTTTCTATAAAAATCTTTTGAAATGCTAGTTTTGAAGTAGTGGGTAATTGCGTTTTGTTTAAACTATCTGACTTTTTCAAATTTGTATCGTTCACACTAATAAAATAATTTTCTAAAGCCACAAAGGAAGAAGAACCCAAAGCCACTAAATAAATTTTTTGTTGGTTGATAGAACCCTGTTTTTTGATTTTTTCTACTGTTGCAGCTATACTTTTTTGCTCATCTTCAAAAATCCATTGACTTAATTTTCCTTGGCTATCTCCTACTCCTTTTTTTTCGATTCGTAAAGTAGCAAAACCATTTTTGGTAAGAGTTTCTATCCAATCATAAAATTGATATTCGCTTTTTGCACTTTTATTTTTAGTATATAATTCTCGCTCAATAGATTCATTAGAAGCTGAATTTAATACAATTACTAAAGGAAATTGAGTAATTTCTTGATTTTGAGAGCTTTCACTCTCTATTTTTCTAGGAAAAGTAAGGATAGTTCGAAGGCTGGTTTGATTATTCGTTTGGCTTGAATCATTAATTTCTATTTGGTCGTACATCGTCTCAAAATAAAAATTACTTTCTCTAGGCAAAAAATGAAGTACTAAAGAGGTATTTCTGACCGTATCATTTCTAACAAAAAATACGTTTAAAGTATCATTTCCTTTTTTTGTTTTAATAAAATCTTGAAATTCTTTTAAGTTATCCAAATGAGTAGAATCAACGGCAATAATTACGTCTTTTTCTTGCAAACCTGCTTGATAGGCTGCCGAATTAGGAAAGATTTTATAAATAATAATCCCTTTTTCAACTTTCATTTTGTAAGCTACCTGAACAGGATTGGTAAGCGTTCCGAGTTCTGCACCCACAAAAGGACTTCTATCCAAAGTTTGGACAGTAGATTGAGCCAAACTAGAAACAGAATGAAAAACTAAAATGAAAAAAAAACAGATTGTAAAACGCATAATTATACTAAATCAAAATTGGTTTTAGAGTACTTCTGACACTTGAAAAGTATTAGCTACCTATAATTCAGAAAAATTCTTTTCTAATCGAAGGCTACACCAAGGCGTTTCTTCTGTTTGTTTTTTGATATGCCAACCAAATTCTATCGCTCGTTTTTGAATATCTTTTATATCAGTGTGATGAAAACCACTCAAAACTAAAGTTCCTGTTTCATTTAGTAATTCATTATACAAAGGCATTTCATCTAAAAGAACATTTTTATTAATATTAGCTAATAGAATATCAAATTTTTGTCCTTCAAATACTTTTGCTGTTCCGTGTTTGGAATCAATTTTTAGATTATTTCTTTCAGCATTTTCTAGTGAATTTTCGACTGACCAATCTTCTATATCACAGGCAAAAACTTCTTTTGCTCCTAATTTGGCTGCCATAATTGCCAAAATTCCTGTTCCAGAACCAGCATCTAAAACAATTTTATCATGGTGGTTCATTTCAAATTGATGCCCAAGCATCAAGCGTGTTGTTTGGTGGTGTCCTGTTCCGAAAGACATTTTTGGAGTAACGATGATTTCGTGTTCGAAATTGGGTTCTGCTGCGTGAAAATCGGCTCTAATGATACACTTTTTATCTTTTCCACCTTTAGAATTATCATATTCTAAACGAATGGGTTGAAAATTTTCTTCCCATTTTTTATTCCAGTTTTGTTTTTCTTCTTTAGAAATAGAATAAGTAAGCAAGTTTTGAGATTGATAATTATCCAAAATTTCTTTGACTTCTTTTTCGTTATACTCTTCCTCTGAAACAGAAGTAGTCCAAACGGTTTCCTTATTAGTATCAAGAGCAGAATCAATGATAGTAGTTTCAGAATACGGACTTTCTTCTTCCATTATAGCATCAAAACCCAAATCAGCAAGTTGATAATAAATTGCTTCTGCTAGACTTTCTAGCGTTTTTATACGAACAACAACAAACATAAATAATCGATAATTAAGAATGGAAAATGGATAATTTTGGAATTTTATCTAAGTTTGACTTTACTATTTTATCTCCATCAAGCTACTGCTTGTGTCACTAAATCAGTAAGGTATCTTATTTTGTGCTTATAACTTTT
>PFKD01000004.1 GCA_002784125.1 Flexibacter sp. CG_4_10_14_3_um_filter_32_15 | reverse complement strand
TTATTTGGTAATATAACATTTTTACAAATATACGAACGAGGTTTTTAAAAATAGTAAGGTAGAGTCCTTTTGCATCAAACATTTTGATTTCTACACCTTCAAAATCTTCAGCAGGAAAAAAACGCAACATATAATCGTTATCTTTTTCTAAATCTAATTCCTAAAAATTCAATCAAAAGTAAATCTAAGGCGTATTTTTGTTTGATAAGTGCTTTTTCATGTGCTATAATTTCGGCTTGTTCTGCTTCTGAAAATGTATTATTCTTAGAGATAAAAACCCAATTAAAGAAAGAAAAAGGTTCGGTTTCTGACTTAGTTTCTATGAGTGTAAAATGTTGTTTTTTAGTTTTTTGTCCTGTAAAATAGAGTTTCAAAATCATTGATAATCCTAAAAGAATTCTAATAAAAATAACAGCAACTCCTAAAGTATAAACCAATAAAATCCAAGTAGAAGGTTCTGAAAAAATACTTTTTGTCGTTTCTGTGGTTGCGCTATTTATTACATCTCCGTATGCTAGAAAAATATCAATTTCTGGAACAGTTACAGCTTCTGAACTTTGAACAAAGAATCCTAAAAAATTAGAAATATTTGAAATATTTAGTGGAAAAAAAGCAAAATAAGTGTCAGCAATAATGCAAAAACCAAATATTTTCTATTCAGATTAAAGAATATTTCACTTTTTAGAAACAAGAAATAAGGAATGTAAAGTAGAGCTAAAAACAAACTGCATTGCAGCAGATAATCAAAAAATAGGAGTTTCATACACATAGTGATTAGTATAAACAGGGTTAAAACCCTGTTTAATTACAAAATAAAATTGTTTGCTTTAGCAAATTAGTTTGTCTTTTCATCATTTCTATCTTCTTCGTTTTCTTCTTTTTCCATCATTTTCATGATGTCGTCTAGCTCTTCAATATCTATTTCTTCTTTTTTGGCAAAAAAGGAAACTAATTTTTTAAAAGAACCATCAAAATATCGGTCTAGTACGCTTCTAGTCACAAATTTTGCATAGTCTTCTCGGCTTACTAAAGGAAAATAGTGATGTGTATTTCCGTAGGCTTTGTGTCCGACAAACTTTTTGGTTTCCAAAATTCGGATAATCGTCGAAACAGTTGTGTAACTTGGTTTCTTGCCTTCAATTTTTTCGATTAATTCTTTTACAAATGCTTGTTCGACCTCCCAAAGAAGTTGCATAATTTTTTCTTCGGCTTTTGTGAGTTCTTGCATAGTTTTTTAGGAAATGGATATTGGGAAATGGATATTGGGAAATGAGAATTAGAAAATTTCATTATTTTTTACACAGACTAGGAAAACTGTGATACATAATTGAAGAGTAACTAATTCTTTAGTTGATGCAAACCTACGATATTAAAACTAAAAAAACAAGTCTTTCAACTAAGTTTTTAGTTGATGTTTAAAAATAAAAAAACTGAAAGGCTAAAAATAGGCTTTCAGTTTATGTAAAAACTGTCGTTGAGGCTTTGGCCCTCAACGAGGTTAATAACTTATCTACGCAACATAATTCCGAAAGACGCATTCAAAAGAGAAGGTTGTTCTTCACTAATTAGTTCTGTTGTTTGATTCAAAATACTTTCCGTATTTGGCGAATAAAAATAAGGCGCATATCCAACATCTACAAAAGGAGATAAAAATAATCTATCACTAACTGCAAATTCATAGCCTGTTCGTAGCCCTATATGCCCTCCAATTCCATAGGCTCGTGCCGTTT
Source organism: Flexibacter sp. CG_4_10_14_3_um_filter_32_15 (assembly GCA_002784125.1). Lineage (GTDB taxonomy): Bacteria > Bacteroidota > Bacteroidia > Cytophagales > Bernardetiaceae > Bernardetia. The sequence goes on along the minus strand of PFKD01000004.1, from coordinate 2,936 downwards.
CTCCATCAAACTCGAAGGTTTCGCCGTTAATTTGTCGTCCTAACATTCCACCAATACCAGAAAGTTGTACTTCTGTATAAAAAGGATTTTCATTTTGTTGATAATGCAAAATATACCCTAGTTTGGCAAAATTTTGATTAAAACTAGAATTGAGTCCGTCGTTTTCTGCGCTACTTCCAAAACGAGAATAAGAAAGTCCTATGCCGTGCGAAAAGTCAGAAGACGAGCCAAAAAGATAAGACAAAGAAAGTCCAAAACCATGAGAAAGTAAAGGCTGTTTTTTTTCCAAAAACGGACGACTAAAATTATAGGTTTGAATATTCTGATTCAATAATTTGGAATGCAAATAGGTGTAAGTTACACCAAAACGAAGCTGTTGAGCATTTGCTTTATGAGCTAAAAAAATAGAACAAAATCCTATTAAAAAGATTGACAAGCAGGAAAAGACAAATTTATTTTTCATATAATTTTTTTTTAAAATATTTTTTATCGTTCAAGCATTCTGCTTGGACGCTCTGTTGCAGCAAGCATATGCTTGTGAAAGGGTAAACACAAGATAGAATCTTGCGCTAGGTTTTGGATTAAAACAAAAATTTATTTTTTGACAGTATTCAAAAGATTAATTACTTCTCTGTAACCTGTTTCGACTGCACCTTGTACAGACTGATAACCTGTTACTGCCATTGCTTCTCCTGCAAAAAATAGTTTGTCGTTTACTGGTTTGGCTGCCGTTTTTCGTGCATCGCCTATGCCTACGCTGCTGTAGGAATAAGCCCCCTTTGCAAACGGATTTGTTGTCCAATTTTCGACATGAGAATCTACAAAATTTGCCGTTGCTTGTCCTTCATACATGGTGTCTAGTTCTGCCAAAAGTGTGCTTACAATGGCTTCATCACTTCCCAAAGCTGTGAGTTTTTCAGCTTGTACGCCCATCACGAAAGCCAAAAGTACGTTGTCATTACCCAATTTTCCGACGCTATCATCTGCATAGGCTGCACAAATTTCTCCTCCAATGATATTTTGTTCGTAAAATCTTGAACTGAATTTCATAAATACTTTCATTCCTGCATCCATTCCAATTTTATTAAAAGCTGCCGTTTGTGCGCTCGGTAAAGCTGGAGAAAACTCAATATCTCCATCTTGTAAAATAGTAATCGGAACAGTAATAATTACTTTATCAGTTGTATAAACACTATTATTACTATCTGTAATGGAAATTTTATCAGCAGAATAATCGATTTTTTTGACAATGGTATTGAGTTTAATTTTGTCTTTTACATGAACGGCAATTTGCTTATCAATAAAATCAAAAAAAGTTTCTTCAAATTTCAAATCATCGTCGCCCGAATTGAGTTTTCCTTCCTCAATGGCATTGTATTTTACCGAAAGTCTTGCTGCTGCTGCGCCTTGGTCGCCTGCAATATTTTCTACAATATATTTGTATTCTGCTCCAAAACCTTTTTGAGTGGCATATTCTTGATACGAAACATCAGGCAGACTATCGCCACTAAAAATATCAATATCTTTTGGCAATGATTCTACAAGTTGATTCTGAAACCAATAAACAGCTTCCGACTCATCAACTGTAACTTTTGTTTTTGATTTGAGGGCAATATCTCCCAAAATAGTGTTTGTTCCGTGCATCCATTGCGCTCCCAAATCAATCGGAAAATTGGCAAAAGTATCCGACTTTCCAACACGCCCACCGTATTTATTACTCGCTTCCAAAAGCTCAAAATCAATTCCTTTTGATTTCAAAACGTAAGCTGCATAAAGCCCTGCTGCACCTGCACCAATAATGGTAACTTTTCCATCATAATCTGTTTCTTCAAAAATCGTGTTTTTGTTACAAGAAGATAAAAAAGTAGAAGGTAAAAGTAACCCACCAAGAGAAACTAAAGCAGATTGTTTTAAAAAATTTCGTCTGTCCATACGTGTAAATAAAATTTGAATTGTAAGTAATAGCTTGAAATAAATTGAGTACTATCTCTTTGTGAAACAGTAACCTAATTTGAGTTTTTTAATTCAATTTTACAACAAATATGTATAGACAATATATAGACAGTAGAAAAAAAGTGTATTTTTTATCAAAAATTCTTATTTGAGTGTAAAATATTCTTTGTTAAATGACAATTACACAAATCAAATTCTAATTTCAAAAAAATGAAATCACAATCTCATTATTTTCAGAAAGAAGCCTTTTTTATCATTTTGGTATTTTTGATAACCAATTATGGTAGAAGTTTAATAACAAAACTGACTGGATTTTCTAACCAAAACTTAGATGAGATGAGTTTTGGCAAAGATTATTGTATGTTTATGGTTGGCAAGTTGGAATTATTTTGATTGTCTCTTCGATTTGGTTTGGAGAAAAATTAACTAACGAGCTTGAATTAAATGACCATTTTTTGAAAGAATTTGGAATTGCGTTTTTGTGTAGTCTTCCTATGTTGATAGGTTATTTTTTATCGGTAATTTTTTGCATCAAAACTCTACATTTTTAACAATTCTGTCTAGTTCTTTTTTACCTGCCTTTAGTGAAGAGCTATTATTTCGTGCTTTTTTGTTTGGACTTTTGTTTCGTCGCTTGGAATGGGGATTTGTTCCTGCTACTTTTGTGAGTGCTTTTATTTTTGGAATTAGTCATCTTTGGCAAGGCAATGATTTTTGGGATACTTTGGGAGTAATGGCTGTTACTTACATTGGAGGAGTTTGGTTTGTATGGCTTTTTGCTGAATGGAGGTATAATTTATGGCTAGTTATTTTTCTTCATTTATTTATGAATTTGTACTGGGGAATTTTTGAAATAACAAATAATAACGCCCTTAGTGGACTAGATAGCAATGCTTTCAGAGTTATTACCTGTCATTCCCCACCCTAAATTAAAAAAAAGCCGTGTTTAAATAAATTATCATTTAATTGATAATAAATTGTAT
>PFKD01000106.1 GCA_002784125.1 Flexibacter sp. CG_4_10_14_3_um_filter_32_15 | reverse complement strand
GAGTAGTATTATAAAAATCCTTTGATTTGAATTTTTTACCTCTAATTTTTAAAGTTCTTGTAAAATTAGTTTCATAATGAGGTGTTCCATAACCCAGTTTATAAGTTGAATCAGCTTCTAAAAAGTATAAAGTTCTTTTATTTCCTTTATCAATAAACTTTCCTTTTCCATACCATTCCTGCATTTCATCATAAAAATCATATAAATCACTCGCTAATCAGTTACGGTATTTACTCCAGATAATCCAAACCAAATTCCAACAAAGTATCCAACGTAAGACCAAAAGCAATCCCAAAACCAAAACCATATTGCACCAGCCTATCAAAATATTTCTTAGCAAAAGAATTAAACAACGCTTCAATTTCTTTTGGTGGCATCTGCGAAACCTCGGCAATAACAATATCTTTTATCGGAATAGAAGCCAAAATATGAGGTAGTTCTTCTTGTAAAGCCTCCAAAGCTGCATTAAGCAAAAGCTCAACTACAAAATCTTTACTTTCATTTGGAATATTTTGGAGTGTTGGAAGGAGATTTTTTTGGATAAAATGAGATAAGGCTTCCTCAAAAAGTTTTTTGTTTTTGGGTTCGTCTAGTTGTTTCTGAATGGCTTTTGCAAGGTCTTTTTCCAAAATTGTCCAATCTACAAACTCATCAGCAGGAATTTTTTTGATTCTCTCAAATAAAAGTGCTACTACTCTTCGCCCTTGTGCATCTAATGCAGCCGATTTCAAAATCTGTTTACTGACCTTTTCAATGGTTTGTTTGAGGGTAGGTTTATCAATTCGTTGCCATAAAGCTGTATTCGAACTCAAATTATTCTCTTGATTTTCGAAGCTATTTTTTTGTAAAATAGATTCAATTACACCAATAATCAGTTCATTTGGTTTTGCTTGTAATTGTTTTTTATTCGAAAAATAATGCGTTTTTAGGTGTTTTCCTGCTAGTTTTAGTTCAGTTTGAAGTAAGTTTTGTAAATCTTTTAGTGAATGAATATCTGTAACCGAAATAAAAGTCGAAACCTTAGTCTGAAAAAGCGTATTCAAAAGTTGATTTGTCAAATCTCTGACTGCTTTTTGTGTGGTTTCATTTCCTAAAAGATTCGAAACCGTTTTTTCTAAGTATAAATTATTAAATTGTATACCTACTTCTCCTAATGAAACTTCTCCAATTCGTTCTACTTCATTATGAACCAAACGATTTACACTTTCAATTTCTTTTAATAAAAACATCGGAATTCCTTCTGTGGCAAGTTCTTTTGCCGTTTTACGAATGGCTTTTTTGTAAATAAATGCTGCCTTTTGTTCCGAATAGGCTTTTTCATAGACTTGATTTGCCACTTCTTCACTATTGGAAGTGAGCCATTCTGCGCCTGTTTCTATCATTTTTTGAATGATAAAATCAATATTATTTGTCAGAAGAGCAAGCAAAGAACCATCGAAAAGCTCCCCTATTTTTTTATCATCTGCAATTTCTTTCGAAATATGTCTATCAATAAATTCAAATATTTTTGCTTGTGTTTTGGTGTTTTGAAGCTGCTCAACTAAATAATCTGAAAGTTTTATTTCTAAATTACGAGTTTGTTTTTTGCTCAAATAACTCTGAATAGTTCTTTCAGTTGCTTTTTCTGCAAACTCTGAATTAAGTTGTTTGATTAAATAACTAATTTGCTCATCACTATCAATTTTTTCAAAAAACGAATCCATTTCTAAGCTAATCCAGTTTTTGATTTTGTCATACAAAACTGTTCTCACAGATTGAGGCAGCGCATCACCTAATGTTTCGTGGCTTTTCAAATAGCTTTCAATTTGTTCAAAAGCTGTTTCTGAAACCAAATTAGAGAGCGAATCATCTTGAATATATTTCAGAACGGTACTTTCAAAAGAAGCAGTATCGATGTCTTCTAAGGTAAGTTTTTGATAGGGTTGAATTCCTTTTTTGAGTAAAGATGATAGTTTACTTTCTTGATTTATATCTAAATTATTACTTTCTTTTTTAGCAAAATTTTCAACTAATTGCCAACCCAAACTTGCGCCTTTTTGAGCGATAAAAGCCTTATAATCTTCTGTATATTCATAAATTTTGGCATAATTATCAGACTGAATCCAGTTTTTTGCACTGTTCAGAATTTTATCTTTACTTGTATCAAAAGAAGTTCTCAAACCTTCTTCATTCATTAGTTTATCGCCTACAAAATTCCCCATATTTTGAGCAAAACGTTCTCTATTTTTGATAACAATACCGGGGGTAAGAGGAACAGAAACTTTTTTGCCAGTAAGAGGGAAATATTTCTTTTCGTAAGGCTTAAAAATCATTTGTAGCGCAATCCAGTTTGTACCCAAACCAGTCGCACCATACGCCAAAGCAGGAACAGCATAACGCAAAACAGGCTGACTAATTTCAGGCATTGCAGCCAAAGCACCACCAGCAATTCCACCCCAAAGCGCACCCAAAGCCGTAATCGGTTTGAGTTCTTTTCCCATAAATTTTTCTACCATTGTTCGGATAGTTTCAGGCGATTGTTGGCTCAAGTTAAGCTGCACAACTTCCTCAATTCTTCCCTCAACAAGCGTATTCAAATTCTGAACTAAAAATTTATGAAGCGTTTTGGATAAATCTTCCGAAATACTAGGAAACTGTTTTAGTCCAGTTAAATAATTTTTGACCTCATCATTTTCTACATTTTTCAAAAATTCTACGGCGTAAGAATCAACTCTTTCTGTGAGTGCAATGGCTAACTCTTCGATTTGGTCTGCCGAAATAAGACGACTCAAAGGTTGCTCATTTACTCTTTTAGAAATATGTTTTGACAGAAATTCAGCTATTTCTTGATGATGATTTTGAGATTTATTGACTGCCCACTTTTCAAAATTAATGGCTAATTTTTTACGCTGTTCGGCTGCAATAAGTTCATTTAATGGCGTTTCTACTATTTTATCTAATCTTTTATTGAGTTCGTTGGTAAGACGCTGAGAAAACTTAGGATTAAAAATAAGCGATTGAACAGAATCTTTTCTAAATTTATTTAGATTAGCGAGTAAAAACGGAATTAGCTTTTCAGTAGGAATAAATTCGCCAATTTCTTTTTCTAAAAATATTTTGGCAAGTGGCATTACGTCCATACGATTGAGGGCATCGCCTACATTTTTACGCAAAATTTTGGTAAGCGAAACGACTGTGTTTTGAGTTTTCAGACCTCCTACAATTTCGCCTATACTTTTGCTTTCCAAATAATCGACGACTTGCTGTGTGAGTTCTTTTGCAACTTGCTCAGGATTACGACGGTACGAATCAATTATACTCGTTACTTTTCCAATAATATCCGTTGATTGGCTAATACTTCCCACAAAAACCTTAACGAGCCAGTTTTTAAAACCCGATTCTACATTATTTGTAAAGGTTTGGTCAATCAAAATTTCTAATTCTCTTTGACGAGAATACAACCAGCCAATTACTTTTACCAAAATGGCAGGAAATTGATGAGCAAAGAATTTTTCTAAAGTAACTTTTGTATTTGCATCAAGTAACTCAAAAATCGTTTTTTCTTCTTTTTCTAATGTATTTATCAAGAAATCCGAAAAGACATCAATGATTTTTATTCCCTCTTCGGTTTCTAAAATGGCTTGTAAACGTTGTAAAATTTCTTTTACCAAATGCTCTGCTTTTTCTTCTCCTAAAATATCTAGTAAGCGTTTTTTAGAAATTCGTTCTGCCAAATTAGTAACCAGTTCTTCAATTTGTAACTCTTCAAAAGTCTGATTGATAAGTTTTTCTATTGGTTTTTTGTGCTGTGCTTCTAATAAAAGATGCAAATCGGCAGTCAGAAAATGCAATTCATCTTTGATGTTTTTTTGTAAATTTGGATGAATAAAAGATGAAATAGATTCATTTCCAATCTCATCAGCAAAATCACGCACCAATTTTTCCAAACTTTTCCATTCCGAAACACCAGCCATCAATTCACTAACAATATTCTTACTTACACTTTGCCATTGCTCGTCCGAAATGGCATCGCCTAAAGTTGTTTCTTTCGAAAGATGAAGTAAAAAAGGTTCTAATGTTTGAGGTAAATTACTTTTTGCTTGTTCTCTAATTACGTTTGTTGTTTCCTTAAATTTGGGAATATCTTGCAGCGTAAAGTTTTCAGAAACCGAACTTGCTAATTTGGTTTCTATATAGGTTTGAACTGTTTTTTGAAGTGCCTTCTTAAACTCTTCGTTTTCTACTTGTGGCAGCAGCGTTTTATGATTCAAAATATCACGTTCGACGAGTTTACTGATATTCAATACAAATTCGTGATGCGTTTTTAGGAAAATTCCTCCCAAACCAAAACGCTTTCTAAAAAGCATTTGAATTGCCAAATCATTTGTGATATATCCCACAACTGCGCCTGTGAGTGCTTTTGCTGCGTAAGTAAGTCCGACCATAAAAAGGTTATTGTATTTTGTGTCGTCGGTGGGAACACCGACAAGGGCAATTTAGCTGTTTTTCTGAAAGTTAAAAAAATTCTACCTAGTAAGAACGTAAAAAATGGCTTTGTGTTTTTTTTGTAATTATGTCGCTCGTGAGGACACGAGCAACGGTAAGTTATTTATGAAAATAAATCATCTTTTACTGTACTCTACTATTTTTAATGCGAATAAGGAGTTAAATTAAAACTGTTTTTATTTTCTAATTACTTGATTTTCAACGAT
>PFKD01000305.1 GCA_002784125.1 Flexibacter sp. CG_4_10_14_3_um_filter_32_15 | reverse complement strand
TTGAATTTACTCTGATAGTTAAAGTGTGTTTAAATACACTGAAAGCAGTATAAAAAGTTTCGTGCGTTTACCCTAAGGCATTTTTGAAAGTGTGTTTTTAAAGCTATTTTTTATTAATTTACACAAAAATAATTCTTGGTGTATCTGTAATTGTAAATTATGCTCGTCTTACTACTTTTCGCTTGTCTTTTTGTATTGCTCCTCAAAGGCTATCCTGTTTCCTTTACGTTGGGGGGAGTGGCTGTTTTGTTTGGAATTTATCTTTTTGGCTGGGATTTTTTTAATCTGCTTCCTCTTCGCATCTATGGAACGATGACAAATTTTGTCTTGATTTCTGTGCCTTTGTTCGTTTATATGGGTGTAATGCTTGAAAAATCAGGGATTGCAGAACGGCTTTTGGAAACAATGGCGTTGCTTTTGGGGCGTTTGCGTGGTGGACTTGCCATTGCTGTTGTGATTGTGGGTGCGCTTTTGGCTGCCTCTACTGGCGTTGTTGGGGCGACAGTTGTAACAATGGGACTTTTGAGCCTTCCGACGATGCTAAAACGAGGTTACAAACCCGAACTGGCAACAGGAACGATAGCGAGTGCAGGAACTTTAGGACAAATTATTCCTCCAAGTGTTGTGCTTGTTTTGTTGGGAAGTGTGATGAATGTTTCGGTGGGCGATTTATTTATTGGTGCGATTGTGCCAAGTATTTTATTGGTGGCTTTGTATATTTTGTATATCTTTTTTACAGCGTGGAAAAACCCAAAATCTGCTCCTGCTATTTCGAAAGAAGAACTAAAAGAATTTAATGATAAACTTACTTTTGGGTTGCTTTTCAGAGCTTTTGTTTTGCCAATGGTTTTGATTTTGTCGGTTTTGGGTTCTATTTTTTCTGGAATTGCCTCGCCTACAGAAGCTGCTGGTGTGGGGGCAATGGTAGCAACTATTTTGACGGCTTTTGAAGGAAAACTAAATCTCAAAATCATTAAAGAAGTCAATAAAGAAACGATGTATCTTACCTGTATGGTTTTTATTATTTTGGTAGGAGCGACTGCTTTTGGTCTTGTTTTTCGTGGAATGGGTGGCGATAAAATCTTGATAGATTTGATTGAAAGTTCGAACCTTAGTCCATATGGTTTTTTGGCTTTAGTAATGATTTTGGTTTTTGTAGCAGGATTTTTTATTGATTTTATCGAAATTGTCTTTATTTTTATGCCTGTCGTAACGCCTATTTTTGCAGCCTATGGAATGGATTTGGTTTGGATTGCGATTTTGGTTTCGATGAACCTTCAAACTTCTTTTCTTACTCCTCCTTTTGGTTTTTCACTCTTTTATCTCAAAGGTGTTGCACCTCCAGAAATCAAAACAGGACATTTGTATCGTGGAATTATTCCCTTTATTATCATCCAGCTTTTTATGATAACTTTGATTATTTTATTTCCTCAGTTGGTGAGGTTGTTTTAAGAAAATAAATAGTTTTTTTTGGTAAAAATTTTGTACTTTTGCTTAACAAATTATCACTTGCTCAAAATAAAAGCAAAATATATTTTTAATTATGCAGACAGAACTTTTGAGAAATTATGATCTTTTCTTTGAAAAAAGAAGTTTTGAAAATTATTCTTATTCACTTGTAAAAAGAACGAATTTGGATAATGATTTTTTACTTTCTTCTCATAATACAGATTTTAAATTCGAACAAATTGATAAAGATATATTTTTAGGAAATGGAAATTGTGTTGATTTTATGACACGAATAAAATCGTCTTCTGTTGATTTAATTTTGACAGATCCTCCTTATAATTTGGGGGATTTTATGCATAAGAGAAAAACTAATTTGATAAAAATGAGAGAAAATCAATTTGCTTATGCAGGTTGGGATAATTTATCAAATGAAAATTGGATAATTGAAATGGATAACTTTTTTAAAGAAAGTAGTCGTGTCTTGAAAAAGGGAGGTTCTTTGTTGTTATTTATGTCTTTAATGAAAATTGAAACAATAATTAATTTAGCTTCAAAATATAAATTTTACTATAAAACTACTGGAGTATGGCACAAAACGAACCCTATGCCTAGAAATATGAATATTCACTTTGTAAATTCGACTGAAGCTTGGATTTATTTTATTAATGATGGCACTTCTGGTACTTTTAATAATGACGGAAAAATGGTACACGATTTCATTGAAACATCATTAACACCAAAAAATGAGAAAAAATTTGGTAAACATCCTACTCAAAAACCTGTAAAAATTATTTCTCATTTTATTAAACATTTATCAAATGAAAATGATGTCGTTTTAGATCCTTTTATGGGTAGTGCTACAACAGGAGTTTGTGCAAAAAAGATGAATAGGAAATTTATAGGAATTGACCTAAATAAAGAATATTACGAATTATCTAAAAAAAGAATCATAAATGAATAAATTAAAGGTAGTTGATTTATTTGCTGGTGTTGGAGGTTTATCACAAGGCTTTATTTCGAAAGGTTTTGAGATAGAATTTGCGATTGAACATAACAAACAAATTGCTAAATCTTATCAACTAAATCATCCTACCACTACTGTATATGATGAAGATATTTCTGTAATGGATTTAAAGGAATTAAAATCAATACATTCTACTATTGATGTAATCATAGGTGGGCCTCTTTGTCAAGGTTTTTCACAAAAAGGAAAAAGAATGAGTATAGACGATGATAGAAATTTCCTTTTTAAAAAATTTGTAGAAACTGTTGAAATATTTAAGCCTAAATATTTTGTGTTAGAAAATGTACCTAATATTCTAACTACTGCAAACGGTTTTTTCAAGGATGAGATTATCAAAGGATTTGAAGAATTAGGATATGTTGTTAATGCAAAAACTTTAAATGCTGCTGATTTTGGAGTTCCTCAAAATAGAAAAAGAGCTTTTTTATAGGTTCTTTAAATGGAAATTTATTAGAGTTTCCAAAACCTAAACAACAAAAAGTTACTATTAAAGAAGCTATTTATGATTTACCTTTCATAAAATCAGGAGAAGGAGAAAATTTCTTTGAATATGAAAAACCTATAAATTCAGAGTATCAAAGACAAATGCGTAAAGATTCTAAAGGAATTTTTAACCATGTATCTACCAAACATTCAGATTTAGCTATAAAACGTTTAGAACTTATTCCAAAAGGAAAAGGAAAGGAAGTTTTGCCAAGCGAACATCGAACAAAATCTATTTATAGTGGTACATGGTCAAGATTAATTGAAGATGGAATTGCTGCAACAATAACAACTCGTTTTGATACGCCTTCGTCTGGATTATTTACACATCCAATACTAAATCGTTGTTTAACGGTTAGGGAAGCTGCAAGAATACAATCGTTTCCAGATAGTTTTATATTTTATGGAACTAAAACGGTTCAAATGAAACAAGTAGGAAATGCAGTTCCTCCTTTATTAGCAAAAGAAATCGCAACTATAATACAAAAAGATTATAACTCATGAATTTACCTCAAGGTATTACAAATAGAGAGACTATAGATCCAAAATTAGCAGTAGGTTCTTCACTAAAAAATCCTAAAGAACTCTTTGCAATACTATTTTTATTGTATTTAGTTAATGAAGAAGAGGTTTATTTAGATTACTCATACACAAAAAAAGAAGAGAAAAATAAAATTTTTATACAAAAAGATTTTATCGATAAAATTATCTTATTTTTTTCAAATATTGATGAAGTAGATAAGTCAAAAATAGAAAGTATAGCTGCCAATAGTCCATTAGTTACAATGCAAATGGAGCCGTTACAAGTAAGTTTACAAATCTATTGGAAATTAGCAAAAATAGGGTTTATAGATTCGGATTCTTCAAGTAAAGAAAGAACAGGACAAGCAAGGTTTATGAAAGATATTTATTTTACTACAAATATGGATTTATTAAAATTTGTATTAAGTGATGATGAAAATATTGTAACGAACAAAGCAAAGTATTTACTTTATAATTGGCTAACAAATGAAACTGTAACAGAAGATTTTTCTGAATTGGAAAATAAGCTAAAAAAGACACTTTTAATATTTACAGAAGATACATTATTTAAAACTTGGGAAAGTGCTAGTAAAGAAATAATATTTCAACAAGAAGGTATTTACGAAAAAATAGTTCATCCTTTTAATAGTGTGAATTTAAAAGGCGCAAAAGAAATAAAGGGAACTCTTAGAAATTTGAAATCTATAATCTCAAATAATCTACATCCTTATTTTATTTTAAGTAAAGATGATAGAGATAAAATAGAAGTTATAACATCTTCTTCTTCTGAATTTTCGGAATATGCAGGTAGAGTTTCAAGCTATTTGGATTTAGTACCAAAGTCTATTATTATCAATAATACAGAAGATTTGTCAGAAGTTGATACAACTGAAAATAATACAAATCCTCCATTACAAACAATCTACTACGGTTCTCCGGTACAGGCAAATCTCACAAAATAAAAAAACTTTTAGAAGGCAAAGATAAGCGAGTAGAACGTGTTACTTTCCACCCAGAATATGATTATCATTCTTTTGTTGGAAGTTATAGACCTGCTATGAAAGGCGAAAATATACGTTATGAGTTTGTTCCTCAATCCTTTACGAATATATATGTAGAAGCGTGGAACAATTTGGATAAAGATTATTATTTAATGCGAATAAGGAGTTAAATTAAAACTGTTTTTATTTTCTAATTACTTGATTTTCAACGATTTAAAAAAT
>PFKD01000077.1:9811-28494 GCA_002784125.1 Flexibacter sp. CG_4_10_14_3_um_filter_32_15 | reverse complement strand
CATATAGAAAAGTATAAGTTTTATGATTAGACACTTCAAAAATATACTTTTCTTTTTTTTTATGCAAAATTTACCTTTTTAGTAGGGTAGAGTAAAAATAAACTAAAATTCTATATTTTTTCTCTACAAAAAAATTCCTCATTCTAAATAAATAGCCGTTTTTGGTATCTTTACCTCGTGCCGTTGTTGGTGTCCTCACCAACGACATAACAATCAAATCAATATGAAAATAGTAAAAAAAATATCCATTGTCATAATTGTCCTTCTAGTTTTGCTAGTGGGTGCAGTTTTTCTTGTTCCAGTTCTTTTCAAAGACCAACTCAAAGCCAAAGTAGAAAAAGTAGCTAGTGAGCAGGTTTTGGCAGACGTAAAATTCGGAGATTTTGATATTTCTATCTTGCGTCATTTCCCAAAACTGACTGTTCAATTAGAAAATATTAGCGTGATTAATCGTGTGCCTTTTGAAGGAGATACACTTTTGGCTGCTGATAATTTTGAGATTGCACTCAATTTTATGTCTGTTTTTAATGACAAAGTTGAAATTCATAGTATTTATGCTGACAAACCTCTTGTTAATGTTCGTGTTTTGAAAGACGGAAGAGCAAGTTATGATATTTATGAAGGAACAACTGATACAACAGAAGTTGCAGCAGCAGATACAGCAGCTTTCGAAATTGGTTTGGAAAAATGGAATATTAATGAAGGCAGAATTCGCTATCAAGATGATACCCTCAAAATGATTGCAATTATTGAAGGCTTAAATCACACAGGAAGTGGAAATATTACTTCTGACAAATATGATTTGAGTACCAATACAACCATCAATGATTTGTATATCAATTTTGAAAATGTAGCTTATGTTGCTCACCGTCCTGTTTCGGCAGATGCAACCCTTGAAATGGATATGAAAAACATGAAATTTACTTTCAAAGAAAATGAATTTAAAGTAAATAATTTGCCTTTGAAAATGGACGGCTGGTTGAGTATGCCTTCAACTACAGCTTCTATTTTGATGGATTTGAATTTTTCTACACCTGAAACGAATTTTAAAAGTCTTTTATCGCTTATTCCTCCTGTATTTTTGAAGGATTATGAAGGTTTGGAAGCAAAAGGAGATTTTGTTTTTAAAGGAATGACAAAAGGAGAATTTAATTCAGAAAAAGAATTATATCCAGAATTTGATATTTCACTTTTGATAAAAGATGGGTATTTCAAATATCCAGAACTTCCGACAGCAGTAAAAAATGTAAATGTGGATATGCAAGTTTTTAATAAAACGGCAAATCTGAATAATACAGTTATTGATATAAAAACATTTGGAATGAATTTGGGCAAAAATCCAATTAATGGAAAAGTTAGAGTTCAAGGATTAGAAAAGTATGATATTGATGCAAATATCAATGCAACTGTAAATCTTGCCGAACTTGGCGAAGTGTATCCAATGGATAGTTTGGAATTGAAAGGAATTTATAGCCTAAAATTACTAGCAAAAGGAGTGTATGATGAAGCTCAAAACCGTATTCCTACCATTGATGCAGATATGACCTTGAAAAATGGTTATGTAAAATCACTTGCTTATCCTATTCCTATCGAAAATTTAGAAGTTGCTGCAAGAGCAAAAAATAATTCTGGAAAAATGGAAGATACAAGTGTAGATTTAGAAAAAATTACGATGCAGGTGGAAGGAAAACCTTTTTCAGTTAGTGGACACACCGAAGGAATTGAAAACCTTGTTTATGATTTGATGATAAAAGGAGAATTAGATTTGGCTACCATTACCAAAATTGTTCCTTTAGAAGACATGACTGTTACAGGTTTGATAAAAGCCGACATCGAAACAAAAGGCTCAACGGCTGCTTTAGATGCTGAAAAATATGACCAACTTCCTACAAGTGGAGAATTATTAGTTAAAGATTTGGTCTTTACAAGTGTAGATTTGCCACAAGGAATGAAAATCACAAACGCAAAAGTGAGTTTTACACCTCAACAAATGATTTTGGATTCTTTTCAAGGATTTTTAGGCAAAAGTGATATTGCCCTTACTGGTGGACTTTCAAATTATATCGCTTACGCCCTTGCAATGACTGGTTTTCAAGATGGAACTCCTGTTATTCGTGGAAATATGAATCTTACTTCTAATCAATTTAATGTAGATGAATGGATGACCGAAACCGACGACCCAACAACCGTTGAAGACGAAACTGGCGTAGTAGAAGTTCCAAAAGATATTGATTTTACATTCAATGCAACTATTCAAAAAGTTTTGTATGATAATATGGAACTCAATAATATGCGTGGATTGGTGCGTGTAAAAGATGGCGAAGTCAGAATGGATAATCTTACTTTTGATGCCGTTGGTGGAAAATTCCGTACAAGTGGATTGTATAGCAGTAAAGATGTAGCTCGTCCAATTTTCTCTTTTGATTTGGATATTATTGAAGCAAATTTGGGTGAGGCATTCAAAACATTTTCTACAGCTCAAGCCTTTGCTCCATTAGCAGAACATTTAGATGGAAAATTCTCTCTCAATAATTTCAATATTACAGGACTTTTGAAGTCGGATATGATGCCAGATATGGCGACACTTTCAGGTGGAGGAATGATCAGAATTATTGATGCAGTCATGAAAGATAACCCTTCTATCAACAAATTATCTGCCGTTGCAAATATGCCAAAACTCAAAAATACTCGCTTTAAAGATGTAATTATGCAAACCAAAATCGAAAATGGAAAAATGAATATTCAGCCTTTTGATTTAGATTTTGCAGGGTATAAATCTACCATTGGAGGAACGACGGCTTTTGATGGAGGAATTGATTTTAAACTAAAAGTTGATGTTCCAAAAGAAGAAGCTCTATCTTTGGTGAGTGGATTTGTAAATGTAAAACCAAAAGAGATTGAGAATGAAAACATTCCTTTATTTTTCAATATTGGTGGAACATACAACAGCCCAAGCGTAGCCATGGATAATTCAGCTATCAAATCTCAAATTAAATCTAAAGCCACTCAAGCACTCAAAGATGAAGCTACCAAAACAGGAAAAGGTTTATTGAATGACTTTTTTGGCAATAAAGATGATGCAAACTCAGACTCTACAAAATCAACAAAAGCTGATTCTACCAAGACAAAAAATCCAGTAGAAAAAGCAGCAGAAGACCTAAAAAACAAACTCAAAGGTTTGGGAGGGTTTGGGAAGAAGAAATAAGAATGAAATTGTAATTGGTAAATGAAAAAATCCATTATTTATTTTTTAATAGCTAATGGATTTTTCATTTTCACAAAATTCTAATTTGAACTCAATATTTAACCACTACTCATTCTTAGCTATTTTGCATTTTTTTTACCGTTATCAACGTCAGTTATCTTCGATAACAGATTACTAAGGTAGAAAAAAACACCTACCTTCCTTAGCAATCGTCTATTTTTGAAAAAATAGACGTTGATAATGGGAAAACTACAAATGCTCTAAGTAACAGTTCCGAGTTGACGTTAATTCTAACTTCTAAAATCTTACTTCTGACTCTATTTTACCAATTCAAATCATAATTAATCTTGAAAATAAACTCTCTTGAAAGGTTTGTTAGAGGAGCATGTGCGCCGTCATACGGCTGCATAAACGGAGGGGATTGATTAAACAAATCTTGTACACCTAAAGAAACATTGATTCCCTCTCTCAAAAAATCTTTATACATCAAAGAAATATTAAAAAGTGTATTTGCATCAAATTTCTTTAAAATCAGTTCACCATCTTCAGTTTCTGAATTATACGCATAACGGCTACTTAGCCAAACTAAAGAAGTATTGAGTTTTAGATTTTTGTAAATAGTACGGTTTGCCCAAATAGATAGTTTTTGAGGTGCAAGTCCTAAAAGTTGATTTTGGTCTTCACTTACTGCAAAGGTATTCACAACTGCTTTTCCTGCTGCCGAATAATAGGAATAAGTAAGCTCCACAAATCCTTTTTTTCCTTTATAACGGAGCTCTAGTTCTGCTCCTCGTGTTCCTGTTTCCTCTTGATTGACATAACCTTCTACCTCGTCTTCTCCAACAAAATAAATAATTGGGTCTTTTGTGGTAATATCATAAAAATTGATGGTAGAAGAAAAATTAGGCGAAAAAATATAACCCAATTCTAGTTCTGCGACGGTAGTTCGTTCGGGCAAAATTTCTTGATTGATACTAAAATTAATATTCTGAACCGTTGGCGCACGAAACGCATTACTATATAATAACTTGAAATGTAATTTTTCCCACGCTTTTGTAAGTCCAAAACGAGGAACAAATGTAGAGGGATAATAACTGTGGTCGTCATATCTTGCACCTGCTGTCATATTTACAAATTTTGTTTTTAATAAAAATTGAGTAAAAAAAGCAGTATTATTAAAGTCAATAAATGTTTCTCCTGTATAAAATCCGTCTGCTTCATTTTCAGCATGATCTTGATAATATTCTCCTCCTAAGGTAACATTGAGAAAGTTGGTAGGTTGATAATTTGCAATAGTATTGATTCTCAAACGATTTACAAATTCGGTATTATTATAATTTGAATAAATACTATCTTGATTTTGATAAAACCAAGGACGAGAATATGTATAACTAATTCGTGGTGTAATCGTTAGTTTTTCATTGATTTGACCTTGATATTTTACGTCCAAAATAGCCGTTTGGAATGCTCTAGCAAACTGAACAGGGGTTACATACGCAAAATTGCTCCCTGTATTGTTTCTATAATTATCAAAAAGTCCTCTAATTTCTAAATTTTTATATTTGATACCTGCATTGGCTGTAAAAGTTTCGATAAGGGAATATTGACTCATATCTACCGTATTACCCAAGCCGTCTGTAAAGTTTTGATTACCACGTAATGCGCTTCCCTTAAAAACACTTCCCCACACCTTCCAATCAATAGAAGAACGTCCTAAAGAAGCTGTAAAATTCTGACGAAGTGGGCTATTTTTATCATTATTGTTTTTTACTTTTCCTAATGTATTACTGACCTGCAAACCATTCAAATTTTCACTCCCTCGGGTAACAATATTGATAACTCCATACTCTGCAAAACCACCATAAATAGCCGAACCTGCACCACGAATAATCTCAATACGCTCAATCGAAGAAGGAGGAAAATGATTTCCTAATTGAGTTGTCCCATACATAAATTCATTCATTTCTAGCCCATCAATCATCAAAAGTATTTTTCCTTCATGCGCCCAGTTGCCACGCAACCCCATTCCGACAACACCATTTACATCAACCCCAAAATCAAAACCTTGAACGTGACGCAAAATATCCAACAAATCTCTAGCATTCATCGCCTCAATATCAGCACGAGTAATCACACTCACAACACTAGGTGCATCACGCAAACGCAACGTAGTTTGAGTAGCAAGTGTAATCAAATTAGCTGTCGAATCTTGTTCTAACTCCTCTAAAGAAAATTTGTACAACTCATAATTGAGTGAATCTGAAGTTTGTTGAGCTAAAAGTGAATGTTGAGTCCAAGCAAACAAAAGCAACAAGAAAAATATATTTATAAATCTAATATTCATTGGCAAACTTTGTAAATTTAATAGTTTGTCAATTTAACTATTTTTTTGTTTTAAACAACAAAAAAGCAAGTTGATTTTTATCAAATTCTTTTTTTATTAAATACGGAGTTACAGAACGAGTATATAAAATTGAATTTCAACTGGTAACTATAAAACTAATTTCTATCAAAACTAATTCTCATTCCTTTTTCGCTCTCATCAAATTTTCCATTTTCATAAGCCAAATGCCCAGAAACAATCGTATGTGTAACTTGAGAATCAAACATAGTTCCTTCAAAAGGCGACCATTTACATTTATATTCTAAACTTTCTTTTGTTACCATAGTTGATTTTTCTAAGTCAAAAAGCACCAAATCAGCAAAATAACCTTCTCTGACAAAACCTCTTTCTTTTATTTGAAAACAAATAGCAGGTGCATGAGCCATTTTTTCGGCTATTTTTTCCAATGAAATTTTGTTTTGCTTATACGCTTCCAAAAGCATCAAAAGAGAATGCTGAATCAAAGGAACACCAGAAGGCGCATTCCAATAATTGCCCTGTTTTTCTTCCCATGTGTGTGGTGCGTGGTCAGTTGCGATGATATCCAAACGGTCATCTAAAAGTGCTTTCCAAAGTGCTTCCTTATTTGAGGCTTCTTTTACAGCAGGATTACATTTTATTAAAGAACCCATTTTTTCATAATCACTTGCATCAAACCAAAGATGATGAACACAAACTTCTGAAGTAATTCTTTTTTCAGCTAAAGGAATTTTGTTAGTAAATAAATCCAATTCTTTTGCCGTTGAGATATGCAAAATATGCAAACGAGTATTGTACTTTTTGGCAAGTTCTACTGCCAAACTAGACGACTTATAACACGCTTCTACATTTCGTATAACTGGGTGCATGTGCATCGGAATATCGTCACCATATTCTTCTTTTGCAAGTCTTGAATTTTCTCTAACTGTTTCTTCGTCTTCGCAATGCGTAGCAATAAGCATATTGGTTTGGCTAAAAATAGTTTCCAAAACCTGTCTGTCATCGACGAGCATATCGCCAGTAGAAGAACCCATAAAAATCTTCAAGCCACAAACATTATTCTTGTCTGTCTTCAAGACTTCCTCTAAATTTTCATTCGAAACACCCATAAAAAACGAATAATTGGCGATAGAATCCTTTGCACCAATTTCATATTTATCAGCTACTAATTTTTGAGTCAGAGCTTGAGGTTTTGTATTTGGCATTTCCATAAAAGTCGTCGTTCCACCTGCAACGGCTGCTTTTGCTTCGGTATAAATTTGCGCTTTGTGAGTTAGCCCTGGTTCTCTAAAATGCACTTGGTCATCAATTACGCCTGCCATTGCATATTGTCCTTTGGCATCAATAATTGTATCAGCAATTAGATTTGATAAATCATTTTCGATACGACTAAACTTTCCATTTTCTATAAAAATATCTTTTTCTTCGATTTTTCCTTCGTTGATGAGTTTTGCGTTTAGGACTAAAATAGATTTTTTCATGAGTTTTTTTAAGTTGGTTTTAGGTCATTTGTGGGGATACAAACAACGGCAAAGAATATTTTTTATGAATAAATAGACAATGGCAGAAATTATTTATAGCCTAAAATTAGAGAATAAAAATTTTCGTACAAAACTGTATAAATGTTTATCTTTGTAATAGAACGATTTTAACAAAAATAAAAAGTAAAGTACGATGAAGATAAGTAATCGTACAAAATTAATGCATCTTATTTTTTAATGTAATAACTTGATAATCAATGTTTTTTGTAATTATCAATTATCCATTTTAAATTAGCTTCGCTGCTTTGGCAGGTATCCATTTACTTAATCTATGTTTTTTTATACATTTTTATAAAAATGCACAATACATTAAATAGAAGTAGATTTTGATTAAAGATTTAACATTTAAGCAAAAACTACTTAAAATAGTGCAATTATTTTAGAAATAATACAATTTTTGAGTTAAAACCTTATTTGAGTTAAAAGTAGCCGATAGTTTTTAACTGTCATAAAAATATAAAGCATAAAAAAACCGAAATTCAATAGATTTGAATTTCGTTTTTTTTGTAAAATAAAGATTTATAATACTTTCAAAAATAACTCATCTAGTTTATTACTAAGTTCTTGCTTTGATTTTTCTCTTTCTGTATAAATATCTTCTATAAACTGCTCTACATCAAAGTTTTCGTTTTTTACTAAATTTTCTTGCGTTTGACAAGAAACAAATTCTACAAACTCCATTCTTTTGAGAAGTTCTAAAAGGAACTCCATTTTGCTGTTATCCGTAATTTGAAGTGTTAATTGTGTCATAATGTTATCATTTAAAGTAAAGCAATATTCTTTTTAGATAAAACGTGTTATTAGCAATTTTAGTTTTTGATAAAAAAACTACTCCTCCATTTCCCTCAAAATCCCCACCGTTTCGACACTCACTCTACACACTTTCCTCAAAAGCTCAATGAGTTGTTCCTTTTGATTATCAAAAGAATAAGTAGTAAAAATACCTTCCTCAACTGCTTTTTTGACGGTTTTATCTCTTAATTTTCGTTCGCTGTGGTGTTCCAAAACCCATTCTAAAGCAGAACGAACTCCCAAACGATACTGCCATGCTTCTTCTGGGATATTTTTAAGATAGGTAGTTTCATCAATCCAAACTAAGCTGCGAACTCGGTCAGCTTTTAGAATGGCTTTTTTCTTATTTTCTTTTTCAGACGGACAACTGGTCGTCTCTACTTTTTCAGACGGACAACTGGTCGTCTCTACTTTTTCAGACGGACAACTGTCCATCTCTACTTTTTCAGACGAACAACTGGTCGTCTCTACTTTTTCAGACGAACAACTGGTCGTCTCTTTTTCAGACGGACAACTGGTCGTCTCTTTTTCAGACGAACAACTGGTCGTCTCTACTTTTTCAGACGGACAACTGGTCGTCTCTACTTTTTCAGACGAACAACTGTTCGTCTCTACTTTTTCAGACGGACAACTGTCCATCTCTACTTTTTCAGACGAACAACTGGTCGTCTCTTTTTCTTCTCGTTCTAATGGATAAATTGTAACGTCTTCATAGTTGAGATGCAAATTTAATAACTTTTCTCCCCACGTTGCCCACTTCCAAAAATCTTCATACATCGGAATTCGTGGCAGTTCGGTATGGAGTATTTTTTCATACTTTTTACGGTATTCTGGCGAGTGCAAAACGGCATAGATATAAGCAAAAATAGTGTCTTTGGTTAGCGTTCTTGCTTCCTCTTGATTGTCTTTCATATTCTGTAAACTCTTCTTTAGCTCTTTAAAGTTTTTGGCTTTAAATTTTACAGGTTTGGAAGAATAATGATGACGAAATTGCTCTAATGCCCAATCAGTAATATTTTCTTTAAACTCGTTCGTTTCTTCATCAAAAAAGTATTTTGCAAATGTATGTGTTGCTCTTGCACCGTAGCCATTATCAGGAATAAAATTGGTCGCATGAACCACTAAAGGAACTTGTTTATGAACTGTTACACAAATAGTAGGGTTTGGCGTTTGTTCTTTTTGAAGTGGAAAAAAACGAAATTGCTGGTACGGACGATGCGTAATTACTTCATCTACATAAACAAACTGCTTTACAAAAGGACGATAAGAAGCCTCTCTAATCTTGAATGAATCATACTTTGTACTTTCATTTCTTTTTAGACATTGCATCAGTTCGATATTCCATTTTATTTTTGCCGTATTGACTGGATTGGTTGTGCTTTTTACGCCTAAGAAATTTTGTAAAAGTTCGTTTTGGTCAGAATTGTGCCATTTTTGACGTTCTTCTTCATAAATTTGACTAAAATAACTTGCTTTTTTTTCTAAATTTGTTTTATCAAAATCATACATCCATTCATCTCTAGCTGTCAGAAGTGCAGGAGAAGCCCATTTAAAAAGAGCCGTTTCTTGGTCTGCAAACTCTGCCGTTTGAGTAGCTTTATGAGCAAGAGGCATAAAACCCAAAAAATCATCTTCGGGAAGTGCAACCCAATAATTTACAGATTGACTTACTTTTTTGAAAGATAAATTTTGAAATTGGGTACGAGAAAGAGCCTCACCAAAATTCTTTAATGATTTAAAGTTTTTGATAGGTTTCCAATAATAAACAGGACATTGAGAACGCAAATGAGCCAAACGAAAACCATTTGAATAATTATTTTTATTCTTACGAACCAAAAAAAGTAAAGCCGATTCATTTTCTTTTACACTAAAAGATTTTGTATTGTCTTTTTCATTTTTTGATAACTCTGTTTTTTCTTCTACAATATTGGTCGGATTTTCTTTTTCTACATTTTTATATTCCAAATGCATCACATAAATACTATCAAATTCTGCCTGTACTCGTCTTCTAAAACCCTCATACGTAGGCGCATGCAAGACAACCGAAGGAAGCCAGACAGCAATAACGCCTTTGTCGGTAAGTCTATCCGTCGCCCAACGAACAAAACGCAAAGGCACAGGCGAAAAGGCGTTTTTTTCATAAATAGGCATATAAGCTGCCATGACACGATTATCAATGGCTGCAAAATTTACTTCTTCATTATTTTTAGTTTTTTCAGAAAAAATTAACTGATTGTCTTGGCTAGTTTTGAAAGAATTACCTACAATGATATGATACCTAGCATCAATCGAACGATAAAAATGGTGCGCTTCACTTTCTTGAGAACCAAAAAGCAAAGTTTGTTTTGGAACATCGACAAAATAAGCTGCATTTGCCCAAAAAACAGGTTGTATATTATAATTATTTTCATTTTTGCCTCCATTATTTAGGCTTGTTTTCCATAAATAATACGACCAGATGGAAAGCGTACAAGTATAAGACTGACCAACAGAAGGCTGAATATCTTGAAAAAAAGTGCCTTGATACAATGAAGGCGCTTCAAGATTGGCGATAGATTGCTGAATGAAATTTGAAAATTCTAAGGGCGCAACACCAACTTCAAATTTGCGCTGCCAATAGACAATAATTTGTTCTTTTTCGGCTTTAGAAAAATTAGCTGAAACTTCTTTTGAAGACAAACAATATTTTTTCCATTGCTCCAAAAAACCATTTTTAAAGAAAACAGAAAAAGCATCTAATTTTTGAAAAAGAGAATCTGATTTTATAAAAAAAGGAGTTTCTGAATAAGTAGAATTTTCTGTAAAAAATAAATTTTCTAATAGAGGAACTACAATTTGATGCGATAAAATAGCCGTTTTGAGTAAATTCTCATCAGGCAAACTATGAAACTCAGAAGCAAAAGCACCCAAAGCACGGTAAGCAACCTGCTGACGAACTTTATTTTTATCAAATTCGTTTTGCAAAGATTCTATTAAGTTATCAACTGCAAAAAACTTGGGGAGTTCTATATTTTTATTTTCAAAATTCATCAAAAAAATGCGTTAAACAGTATCCAGTTATATCTTTTTTCTGACAGCTTGGAACGGCATAGCCATCGACGAAGTCAACCTATCAGCTATATTCAAATTGTAAAGACAAAACTACAAAACATTCTTGTATTTTAAAGTGAATTTGTAGTTTGTTTGTCGAAGAGCGTGATTTTTTTGATTTTGTATTGAAACAATAATTTAGTTTTTATCAAAATAAACTACCTTGCACAATTGGGTTAGGAGGAAAAACACCAATTATCACAAAAGGATTATGAGCCTTATAATGGTGTTCTTTAGTCGTACCTAAGAAAAAATAAATATCTTTCTTTTTAGCAAAAGAGGCAAAGTATTTTTCCTCAACATCTTTACAGGCTTTCATTTCATCTCCATCATGTCTTCGTAAACAGTTCCAATACAACTGCCCCATTTCCCAATCTTCAATCATCATTTTTGATATTTTTCCTTTTTCATCTTCCCATTGATAAGAAAATTTGTAAGGTAGCTTCTTTACAACTTTAAAGTTATTGTCTTTTACACTACTAAATAAACTCATTTTTCTTAACGCTTCTAATTTTTTAGAACTCTACTGTCTTTCAACTTCTTCACAAACAAATTTATGAATCTTTTTTGGATTAAAAACAGCTAAAGAAGTGGAGATATTTTTGTCTTTTGCCTCTGAAATTAAAAGAGCTAAATCTGTATAGACATTTTGCAATACTATTTTTCTACGTTCTTCCCAAGTATTTCCATCTGGTGGGATTTCTCCTGTTTTTTTAATTTCGGTATCTTCAGAATGAGGTCTGTAACTTTCTGGTCGTGGGTCACTTGTATTTTTGTCTAAATCAATTTCTATCCATTCATACTTTTTGTATTGTTGCTCATAAAGTTTTTTTCTAAATTGAATAGGATAAATACGTATCCATGTTCCATCTCTTCTGAAACCTGCTGTACATACCAATTCGTCGTATTTTACAGAAATAGTAGGATAGGTTTTTACTGTTATTAATACTCTTTCAATAGCCATATTCATAGATTTTGATGAGGAATATCCCAGTTTTCTTGATTTATGATATTTTTCAGCACAACTCCTCTATGACACATACAAACCTCTTTTTCAAAACAAGTAAGCGCAATGCGTGAATATTTATTTATGTAATCATTTATTGAAAATAAATACTCTTCATTTTCCTTTAAAGTAGTCTTTTCATATTCTTTAAACAAAGTATCATAATCTTTTTGAGTATTTAATTCTTGTCTTTTAGATGATACAATTCCTAATTGAGGAATATGTAAATATTCGATGCCAACAGCTTCACAAGCACTTTTAAGACGGTTTTTTGAAAAACCATATTTCATACTTAATGGATTTTTTCTAACATCACAAAGCAGTTTTACATCATTTATAATTAATTTATTTAGATAAGTTTCTAAACTAATTCCTTCATAACCAATAGTAAAAAGTTTTTGAGAAGTATGATTTCTCTTTTGTTCATTTACTTTTTCAAACTCTTCTGTTGATAATAATCTTTCAGCAATACGGCTTTTTGTAGCAAAAAAAGGATATTTAATATAAGTATATGTTACTAATTCTCGTAACGATAAAAATTCTATTTGTTTTTTTACATCTAAAATACATTGCTTGTCTTCTTTATTCAAATTGTACAAAAGAGAATCTGTTTCTACCAATTTCCAAGTAGATTGTTTATTTTTTGTTTCTTTTTCTACTAATCCATATTTAGTAAGTGTATTTAGGTCTTGGTTTGCTTGAAAAGAATAACAGCCATACTTATAAGGCACAAAGTCAAATGCTTTCTTTTTTTGTAAACGTGTTACAAGAAATAAAACTTTTTGTAAATAAGTATTTGATAATTCTCCTTCAAAACTATCTAAAACAGATAGAAGTAATTTGCGACGGTAATACATATTGAAAAGTAACTTTTTGAAAATTGACTAGCTAATTTGATTAGTAATTTATTACATTTTTGCAAAGATAACTAATAAAAAATCAAATTAATGATTGAATAATCTATAAAAATCACAATTTCCTACCCAAAATCCAAGTCAAAAATACGCCCATTCCCACAACTGTAATCGACGATAAAGGCATCAAAATAGCTGCCACGATAGGCGAAAGCGTACCACTTACGGCAAAACTAAGACCAACCAAATTATAACAAAGTGAAATCAGAAGACCAAAACGAACCACCCAAATCGTCTGACGAGCATAACGCATAAATTTAGCAAGTTTTGGCAATGCTTCGGCTCTCAAAATAGCATCACAAGCAGGAGAAAACTCTTCTTGATTCTCACTAATAGCAATTCCAAAATCAGACTGTTTTAATGCTCCTGCATCATTCAAACCATCTCCAATCATAAAAATGGATTGGTTTTCTTGTTTATTTTCTTTTTGATTTTTGGCTTTTAAATTTTTCAAAAACTCTAATTTGTCTATTGGTTTTTGATTGAAATGAATATTCTTTTCTCCAAAAATATCCACAAAACGCATTTTTTCACGCTCTGTATCTCCTGAAAGTAAAGAAAGTTCGAAATTTTGTTTTTTGAAATCTTGCAAAAGATTCAAACTATTTTCTCTCAACGGATTTGAAAGTTCGAAATAACCTTTTAATTGATCATTTTTACTTACAAAAACAACAGATTTTTGGTTATCATAAATACCGTTCAACTCTGAGGAGTTGAGCGCACAATTTACAAAATTAGTATTTCCAATTTTCCACAAATCATAACCTATTTCATTTTGAGCATTCTGAATTTTGGCTTGTGTTCCTGCCCCTATTTTTTCCTCAAAATCATAAATAATTCCTTCTCCAAATTCTGAAACGGCTGCACAAATTGCCTTACTTATTGGGTGCAAAGATGCCGAAGCGAGAGCAGCTAAGGCTTGTTGGTCTTCGATGGTTAATTCTTTATTTTCTTGATTTGATAAATCATTGTTTTTCCAAATTGCACTTGGTGTAGAAGTCGTTAGCGTTCCTGTTTTATCAAAAATTAGATGTGCTTTTTGAGAAGCTAACATTTCGATAGAGTCTGTATTTTTTAAGAAAAATAAATGTTTTGCTAGAATCTGTCTTGCATTTCCGAAGGCAAAAGGTGCATTCAAAGATAACGCACACGGACAGGCGACAATCAAAACCGAAGTAAAAACAGTAATAGCAATTTGCCAATTTTGAGCATACAACCAATAGGAAGCACTACCAAAAGCCACCAAAAGCACAAAAACAGTAAAATTTCTACCCCAACGCTGTGTTAGATTTTTGAGTAATTTGGAATTATCTTTATCAAACGTATCACTATTCCAAAGTTGCATCAAATAACTTTGAGAAACCGTTTTGAGTAATTTTATACGCAAGGGTTCGCCCCATTGTCTTCCTCCTGCATACAAACGCTGTCCTTTTTCGCATTTTATGGGTTCGGATTCGCCACTTACAAAACTATAATCGATTTGTGCTTTTCCCTCCAAAAGCTCGCCATCGGCAGGAATAAGTTGTCCATTTTTTACAATTACAATATCATTTATTTTCAAATCAGACAATGAAATTGATTTTGTAATTTTATCATTTTGAGTAGTTTTAGAAATATCATTTTTTAAAGAATTATTTTCTAAATTATTTGTATCATTATTCACTTCCAAAAGTGCAGCCAAAGGAAAATAAGATTGATAATCTCTTTCAAAAGAAATGCTATCAAAAGTACGACGTTGAAACCATTGTCCGACCAAAAGAAGAAAAATTAAGGCAGCCAAAGAATCCAAATATCCCGCTCCCGTTTGGCTCAAAATCTCAAAAATACTTCTACCAAAAAGAGCCGTTATTCCTAGCGCAATCGGAATGTCAAAATTGAGAGTTTTGTGTTTGAGGGCATAAAAAGCATCTTTGAAGTAATTTGCACCACTAAAAAATACAACAGGAAGCGACAATAAAATATTCAGATAGCCAAAAAAACGAGGAAAATCATCTTCTGCAATCGGCAAACCCAAATATTCGGGAAAACTAAGCAACATTAAATTTCCAAAACAAAAACCTGCTACTCCCAAACGAAGCAAAAAATTAGGAGGTAAATTATCTGTTTTTTTCTTGTTTTTGGATTCTAGTTTTAGGTCTGGCGAGTAGCCTAATTTGGTCAGATTTTCTACTAAAGTTCGAAGAGAAATGGTCTGACTATAAAAACTAACATTCGCCTCCCTACGCAAATAATTGATTTTTGAATCTTGCACACCTTCAAACAAATGAGGTAGTTTTTCCAAAAGCCAAACACAAGAAGCACAATGAATTTGAGGTAATTTGAAGGTAATACGTGTAAAATTTCCATCTGTAAAATCGACAAGCTGACGCATCAATTCTTCATTATCCAAATAAGCAAACTGTTCTGGATTCTCTAAAATAGGCGAAATACCTGTTTTTTCAAGATTGTAATAATTTTCTAAACCATTTTTTGTAAGAATATCATAGACCGTTTGGCAACCTGTACAGCAAAAATTGTGTTCATCAAATTCAATTGAATTTGAAGGACAATCATCGCCACAATGATAACAAGCTACTTTTTGAGCTTTTTTGTTTTCTTGTGTATTTTGATATAAATTTTCTTTTGGTTGATTTTCTATTAGCGTCGCCATAATCGTATTGATAAACAAAAAAGGTAGTTTTGAATTTACTCTACAAAATTACCTTTAAAAAAGGGCTTAAAAAATGAAGTTTATCAGCTTTTTGGGTGGTTTTTAGTTGGTTTTTGATGTGTTTTTAAAGTATATAAGTAATCGTACAAAATTAATGCATCTTATTTTTTAATGTAAAAACTTGATAATCAATGCTTTATGCAATTATCAATTATCCATTTTAAATTAGCTTCGCTGCTTTGGCAGGTGTCCATTTACTTACTTTATCAATTTACAATCAATCAGCTTTGCAGGATTATTTGGGTCTTTTACTTTCTCATCTTGAATACTAAATTCTGCCTTATTTATTGATTCAATTTTTGCTCTACTGGATTCATCAAAGGAACTATAGTTACTTGCTGGAATGATACAAACTAATTCAAACTCTTTTTCTGTTGGAGTATGTAAATAACTAAACACTTTTCTAGGATTTTGAATTTGCCACATTCCCCTTATTCTTAAATTTGTAATTCCTAAAGCATCAACTTTATTTACTCTTCCTAATTCTTTTGTTTCAGCAAATTCTACATTTGGAATTGTATCTATTCCTGTTGAAATGGTTTTTTTATTCTTTGATAAGTTTCATGATTTGCTGCATAAACAGTTCCATAAACCATCCAAAGGGATTTTAAAGTAGTATCTGTCGTATGTCCAAGACAATAAATTAAATCTTTTTCAGTCCATTCTTCACAGTTTTTACAACTTTGTGTAATCATTGGGCTAGATGAACTAATATTTGATTTTGGATAAGAACTATTTAAAGCCAAATCGCTATTTGCACTTTGTGTTTTCTTGACTTCGATAGCATCTCCTCTTTTTATCATAATATCTGGAAGATTATTTTGACTATCCAGCCACAAAAAATTTTTATTAACTAACTCAAGTTGCGTATTATAAAAAAGGGTATATGACAAATTGTCGTTTTTTGTAGGGAAAAGGCAAGCCTTTTCCCTACGTAACACAAATTGACTAAGCGACACCCAAAGAGCAGCGTAGCTAATTTGTTATGCACCCTGAACTCTTCTAGTAGTATAGTTGGTTTGTTTTATGAACGATTTTTGGAAGAAAAACCATTCAGTTTCAAAGCAGGAGTTTATCTTACATAAACAATTCGAATCTGTCATTTCTTACCATTTTCCTGTAGAAGCTAGTGGGCGATTGATAGGTAAGGAATTAGATAATGCTTTCTTTTTAGGATATACAGCAGGATTTAGCTATAATTCCATTAATGAAATAATAACAGGATTTGCTCTTATTCCTGAAAGAGTTTCTTATGATATTTCCATTATAAAAAATTCTTACATAGTACCACACCTTGGGCTAGATACAGGAATTAATTTAAAAAATTCAGATTGACAGGCTCTTTTTTATATTATCCTTTCGTACCCAAATTCGTAGAATACGAAACAAAATATCAAAAAGATGGACAAGAAATAATAGAATATACTAACAATAAATCGACAGGTCTTTCTCTTAGAATTGGTTTAGGTTATAAGTTTTGAGTAGTCTGTTAGATTTAATAAACCAAAAAAACCGAAATTCAAATCTATTGAATTTCGGTTTTTTTATGCTTTATATTTTCACGACAGTTGGAACGGCTTTAACCCTCAACGAAGTTAAACTATCGGCTACTTTTTAACCTAAATAAGGTTTCAAAGCCTTACTACGTGTTGTATGGCGAAGACGACGGATTGCTTTTTCTTTAATCTGACGTACACGCTCACGAGTAAGATTGAATTTTTCTCCAATTTCTTCTAAAGTCATTGGGTGTTCTCCGTTAAGACCGAAATAATACGTAATTACGTCAGCCTCACGAGGAGTAAGTGTTGATAAAGCTCTCTGAACTTCACGACGAAGTGAATCATTCATAAGCTCCGAATCGGGTTTGTCTTCAGTGTCATTTTCCAAAACATCAAGAAGTGTATTATCTTCTCCCTGTACAAATGGCGCATCCATAGATACATGACGACCCGAAATTTTGAGTGTATCAATTACTTCAGCAGGTGTAATTTCTAACTCGTCAGCTAATTCTTCTGGAGAAGGCTCACGCTCATAACGTTGTTCTAGTTCAGAAAACGTTTTTGAAATTTTGTTGAGTGAACCAACACGGTTTAGAGGAAGACGAACGATACGAGATTGCTCTGCTAATGCTTGTAAAATTGATTGACGAATCCACCAAACAGCATACGAAATAAACTTAAAACCACGAGTTTCATCAAAACGTTGTGCAGCTTTGATAAGACCTAGATTTCCTTCATTGATAAGGTCACCTAAAGAAAGACCTTGATTTTGATATTGTTTAGCTACCGAAACCACAAAACGCAAATTGGCTTTTGTCAATCTTTCTAATGCAATTTGATCGCCATCACGAATACGTTTTGCTAAATCTACCTCTTCATCAGGAGTAAGCAAATCCACTTTTCCAATTTCTTGGAGGTATTTATCTAATGATTGACTTTCTCTGTTGGTTATCTGTTTGCTAATTTTTAGTTGTCTCATCTATTGTGGTTTCCTAGTAATAAAAGGTGGGCAATATTTTTTATATAAATAAGTTTTTATGGAGTTTGTGTAGTAAAAGCTGGATAATAGTTGTCTATAACTTTTTTCTATATTTTTACAAATCTTGAAAGGATTTTTGTACAAGTCCGTTTTAACACGCTAGAGTAGAACGCACTAGAAAGTGTTTTGTTTCAATTTATCTTCAAATTTAGTCAATAAAATAGAAAGTTAGTATGTATTTTTTAGTAAATAAGTTTCGATAAATGTATAGCAAAAATCGTTCTAAAAAATGACTCTACGTCTAACCTGTAAATAGTCTGATGTAAGAGAAAATTAACACTTTGTTAATCTAAACACAAAAAAAATTAGTTTTAACAGAATAAAATACTGAGTTACTATATTTTTTCAGAATAAAAAACTAATTATACGTATATCAGAACTTTTGCTTTTGTAAGAATTCTATAAGTTATTCATGTATTTTGGGTAGTCTAGTAAAATTAGCTTCGCTGTTCTTCGAAATGTGCTTTATGTATAAAAGCATTTGCGAAATTTAACCTAAACTCATCTGCTACAAACTAATTTTCA
>PFKD01000077.1:0-9783 GCA_002784125.1 Flexibacter sp. CG_4_10_14_3_um_filter_32_15 | reverse complement strand
AAAAAGGCAAATCCTCACCAAATTTTATTCTGTGCAAATGTCTTTTTTCCATAAAGTAGGGTTTGCAAACCCTACTTTATGGAAAAAAGCAACCTATTATTTTGTCAAAAACTGGTCAATTTACAAAATTTGAAAAATGTCACTCATATTAAAATAGTAATCCAATTTTTAAGAGAACCTACTAAACGGAAAAAACCGATTTTGTATTCAACCACGAATTTATTCGTGGGTTTTGTTTATAATTCTCATTGAAATAATGGAATTGCCAAAATTAACACACAACAATTTTGAATTCTCTCTTTTTTTAAGAATATTTGTGTTCCCTTTCGTCATAAATTTTTGATAGACTTATAAAACAGACATTTCCAAACTCGTATTTAAGCGCACAACAACTACAAAAAATCGAAAATTATAACCTCCGAAGTGTATTAAAGCTCGTTAATTCCTCTATGAAAAAAATCTACTTTTCTATTTAATTGTTTTAGTCAATCTTCATAAAAAAAATAGCTGTAAATATCTAGCTACAAAAATCTGAATTTTGAATTTAGTTTGTTTTAAATTCTAAAATGCTAATTTTGTAGTTGGCTTATTATTTAGTAGCTGATACTTTCCAAGTGTCAGAAGTACTACATACAATTTTGATAGAAATTCTATTTCAAAAAATAGAATAAATAGATAAAATACGATAACTCTTTTAGCTACAACTCCTTATGCAGCGAACCAATTTCGCCCAACCAGCTTACACATTAAGTAATTCTATATATGTTCGTTTTCTGATTCATTGCATTACTACATTATTTGTTTTTGGTGGTATTTCTACTTTTACAAATGTTGTTTTGGCTCAAGATACGACCGTAGTAAATAATATAGATTCACTTTTATTTTACGACCAACAAATTAAATCGAATGCTACTGAAGGAGAAACACAAAATCCGATGTTAGAGCCTGATTTGTCATCGCCACTTCTACAACTTCCAGACCCTAGAAGTCTTGATGCTGTTTATCGTTTGGACGAAATAGGAGAGTTTTATGATGTTTTACGTCGTGATGGGCCTAATTCTTATACGCCTTTGGGCAGAATTTCGGTTGAGGATTACACAAAACTCAAAACGTATTATGATGATGTAGCTTATTATAAAGAAAAAATACAAGAAGAAAATGATAATGGAACGGATGCCACAACAAGTAAAGTTCCAAAAATTGAAGTTGCTTTGCCTTCTGGATTAGGAAGACTTTTGGGAGGAGATAAAATTGAAATTCAGCCAACAGGTTCAGTTTTATTAGATTTTGGTGGAAAATGGCAACGAATTGATAATCCACAAATTCCGATTCGTCAGCAACGTAACGGAGGAATTAATTTTGACCAACGTATTCAGTTTTCAATTTTGGGAAAGTTAGGCGAAAAAATGCAACTCAATGCAAACTTTGATACAAAGGCAGCTTTTCAGTTTGAAAACCGTTTTAATCAAGGTTATACAGGTTACGAGGAAGATATTGTCCAGCAAGTGCAGTTTGGCAATGTGAGTTTGAATACCACAAATACGCTTATTACAGGAAGTCAGAATTTAATGGGTATCACTACTCGTCTTCGTTTTGGTAAACTTTGGTTGAATACTTTGATAGCCAATCAGAGAGGAGTTTCTGAAAGTATCACAATTAGAAATGGAGCGCAGGGCAAAGAATTCGAAATCCGTGCAGACCGATACGAAGCTAATCAACACTTTTTCTTAGGACAGTTTTTTAGAGATAATTATGAAACTGCTCTTCGTGCCGTTCCTAGTATTGTTTCTGGTGTAAATATTACTCGTGTTGAGGTGTATGTTACGAATCGAAATAACGATACGCAAACGCTTCGAAATATTATCGGTTTTATGGATTTGGGAGAAGGAAGTCCGTTTAGAGAACGTTTTGCAGGACAAGGAGGAGTTGCAAGAAATGGAGCAAATAATTTGTACAGTCAAGTAAAAGACCTCACCAGAACGCCAGACCAACTTACTCAATTTTTAGAAAGTGGTGCATTTAATCTTGAAAACGGAACAGATTATTCTTTCCTTCGTTCTGCAAGAAAACTAAGTAATAATGAATTTACATTTCATCCTCAATTAGGTTATATTTCATTACAACAACCTCTCAGAAATGACGAAATTTTGGCTGTTGCGTATGAATATACCTACAATGGACAAGTTTTTAAAGTAGGAGAACTTACAGAAGATTATCAAAATAAAGGTGCAAATGATGCAATCTTTATGAAATTATTAAGTCCTCCAACTATCCGAACGGATTTGCCTTTGTGGGATTTGATGATGAAAAATATTTATTCGCTTCAAGCGACACAATTACGACAAGAAAATTTCAAATTACAGGTTATTTATCGTGATGATATTACAGGAATTGATAATCCAAGTTTGCACGAAGGACGAAATACAAAAGATGTTCCACTTGTACAGCTTACGAACATGGATAGATTGAATCCCAATCTTGACCCACAAGTAGATGGAAACTTTGATTATTTAGAAAATATTACCGTTCAATCTGACCAAGCACGAATTATTTTTCCTGTCGTTGAGCCATTTGGGGATAAGCTTTTGAGTTATTTTGACCCAGTCGATGAAGTTCAATTTATTGATAAATATGTCTTTCAAGAACTCTATGAAGGAACACAAGCCGATGCCGTTTTATTTGCCAACAAAAGTAAATATTTCTTGAAAGGTTCGTATCAAAGTGCAGGAGGAAATGAAGTCGTTTTACCTGGTATTAATATTTCAGAAGGTTCGGTTATGGTGCGTGCAGGTTCGGTTATGCTTTCCGAAGGTGCAGATTATACTGTTGATTATCAATTTGGTAGAGTTCGTATTTTGAATGAAGGTGTTTTGGCTTCTGGAAAAGATATTACCATTCAGTATGAAAGAGCTGATTTGTTTAGTGTTCAACAGCGAAATATTATGGGATTGGATGCTGAATATATTTTGAATAAAGATATTAAATTTTCAGGTACACTTCTTCACCTAAACGAACGCCCAATTATTACTCGTGTTACGACTGGTTTAGAGCCTGTCAGAAATACAATGATAGGTGCGACTGCAAGTATTCAGAAAGAATCTGGATTTTTGACAAGAATGATAGATGCAATTCCGGGATTGGACACAAAAGAAAAATCAACGATTACTTTTAGAGGAGAATATGCACAACTTATTCCAGGGGAGAATAATGTAATTAAAAGAAATGGAGGAGAAGCAGCTTCGTATGTAGATGATTTTGAGAGTAGTGAAATTCCGTATGACCTTACTCGCCAGCCAGTTACGTGGAAATTGGGCAGTACACCTCAACTTTTCCGTCCAGAAAATGGTTTTGATTCCCTTAATTATTCATATAAAAGAGCCAAACTTTCGTGGCATACCGTCGATGTAACGGCATTTTTTACAAGTGGTTTGGTTAATCAAGTTCCTGATAATATTACTGACCAAGACAAACAAAACCATTATGTTCGTCAAATTGAGTTTAATGAAATTTTTCAACAGCGTGATAATCAGCAAATTAATCCACCAGAAATTACTTTTGATTTGGCGTATTATCCCTCTTATCCCGGTCAATATAATTACAATCCAGATTTGAATGTAGATGGAACGCTTCGCAATCCGAGAGAGAATTTTGCAGCTATCACAAAAGGAATTACTTACAATGTCGATTTTGATAATATCAATGTTCAGTATATTGAATTTTGGTTAATGGACCCGTTTATCCAAAGTCAAAACGGACGAGTAGAAATGCCAGACGGTGCAGGAGTTTCGAATACCACAGGAGGAAAGTTTTATATCAATTTAGGAAATATTTCAGAAGATGTAATTCCTGATAGAAGACACGGTTTTGAAAATGGCTTGCCAGTCAATGATGCCGATTTGAACGATGTAGAAGAAACAAAGTGGGGAAGAGTAACCACAAAACAATTCTTGACAGATGCTTTTTCAGCAGAAGACGGAGCAAGAGAAAAACAAGATGTAGGACTTGATGGACTTAGTGATGAAGACGAACGTGTTCAATTTAGAGATTATCTAAATGCCGTTCAGCCTCGTTTGAGTGCAGCAGCTTTTCAAAGATTAAAAGCTGATCCTTCAAAAGATAACTTTAGATACTATTTAGGAGGAGAACAAGACAATGCAAACCGAAAAATCTTAGGTCGTTATTTTGATTTTAACGGAACAGAAGGAAATTCGCCTGAAAATGCAGGAACAGCATCAGCCACAACATTACCAGATAATGAAGATTTGAACCGAGATAATACGCTTTCAGATTTAGATGGATATTATCAATATGAAGTAGATTTAAGACCCAATCAATTAGAAAGTAATAAATATGTAGTTGATGAAGTAACGGTTGAGCGCAATGGCGATAGAGTAAAATGGTATCAATTCCGTATTCCGATTCGTGAATTTGATGATAAAATTGGAAGTATTGATGGCTTCAAATCTATTCGTTTTATTCGTCTGTTTATGACCGATTGGGAGCAGCCTGTGGTTATGCGTATGGCACATTTTCAGTTTGTGGGAGCGCAATGGCGACCTTATTTTTCTTCTCTACAAGATGAAGGTTTGAGCCGTCCTGTTGAGCCGTATGACCCTAATTTTATTATTTCTACGGTAAATATTGAAGAAAATGGAAGTGATGCTGGGGCAAATTCTCAAGGAATTTCGTATGCCGTTCCACCTAATTTTCAGCGTGATACCGACCCAACTTCAATTACTCAAGCTCGTCTGAATGAACAATCTTTACAACTTTGTGTAGAAGATTTGCAAGATGGAGATAGCCGAGCAGCCTATAAAAATATTATTTATGATTTTGTATTTTATAAACGAATCAAAATGTTTTTACACGCCAATAGCGCAACGGCACAAAACGGAGAAGTATCAGCCTTTTTACGTTTGGGAACAGATTTTAAAGAAAATTACTATGAAATTGAAGTTCCTTTGACAATGTCGGCAGCAGGTTCTTCTCTTCCAAATCAAATTTGGTTACAAGAAAACGAAATTGATTTGCCTTTTGATGCCCTTTATGACACCAAAACAGAACGTAATGCAAGTGGACTAAGCGTAAGAGTTCCGTATGAACGGATTTTTGAAAAATATAAATTGCGAGTAGTCGGAAATCCAGACTTAAGTAGTGTGCAACTTATTATGATAGGAATCAGAAATCCAAAAACACCAGACGAACAGCCAAAATCGGTTTGTATTTGGGCAAATGAACTCCGTGTAACTGATTTTAATAAAGAAGGTGGTTGGGCGACAAACCTACAACTCCAAACACAACTTGCAGATTTTGCAACCGTAAATGCAGCACTTCGATACAGTACGCCATTTTTTGGAGGAATTCAAGACCGAATTTCTGACCGTTCTAGAGAAACAAATTTATTTTATGACGTTTCGGCAGCTACTCAATTAGATAAAATATTTTTGAATCGTTTAGGGATTTCACTTCCTTTGTTTGTAGGCTACGAACAGACACGAATAACGCCACTTTTCAATCCTCTTGACCCAGATATTCGACTAGAACGCTCTTTGGAAACTTCTTTTGACAATGAAAATGCAAGGCGAGATTATAGAAATTTGGTGCAAGACAGGCTCACAAGGCGAAGTATAAATCTAACCAATATTCGAAAACAGCGAGTAAATCCAAATGCAAAAGAAGATTTTTGGGACATAGAAAATTTTGCTGCTTCGGTTTCTTATTCCGACTCAAGGCGTTCGAATATTCGTTTGGCTACCGACGAACTGCGAGAAACGAGAGTAGGATTGGTTTATAATTTTGGATTTGATGTAAAACCATTTGAGCCATTTAAGAAAAATGAGTTATTGAATGCGCCTTATCTCAAATTTATTAGGGATTTTAATTTCAATTATTTACCAAATAATATCACCGTTACAGGACAAGTAAATCGTCGTTTTGCCAAAACGCAATACAGAAATGCTCAACTCAATACGGACGGAGTTTTGCCATTTTTTCAAAAGTCGTTTTTCTTTGATAGAAATTATACCGTTCAATGGAATTTTACCAAAAGTTTGTTAGCTGATTATAATGCTACGGCTTCGGCAATTATTGATGAGCCAGCAGGAGAACTCAACACGCAAGAAAAACGAGATTCTGTTTGGTCAAATTTTCAATCTTTGGGTAGAATGAAATTCTTTTCTCAGGCTACGACATTGAATTATCGTGTTCCTTTGGATAAATTCCCAGCTTTAGACTTTTTGAATGCTGATATTCGTCGCTCTTCCAATTATACGTGGACGGCAAATGCTGTTGGTGTAGCTGATACGCTCGGTAATATGGCAAGAAGTAGCAGTCAGTTTTTGATAAATGGACAAATTGATATGCAAAAACTCTATAATAAAAGTCCGTATCTAAGAGAACTAACTGCACCAAAACGACAAGGGCGAAACAATCAAAATAATGCTACTTCTCGTCCGACCGAATCGCCAAAACAAAAGCGTTTGCAATACCGAATTGGTAAACTCAGAGATAGAAAAGAACGAAAAAACAAAATTCGTACTATCAAATTAGATAGATTAATTGATTCTGTTTTGGTAGATACTGTTTTGATTGCTCAATTAGATTCGTCAAAACAAGAAAAAATCAATGAAAAATACGACAAAAAAGTAGCTAGACTAGATAAAAAACAGCAGCGCATCGAAGAAAAACTAAAAGCTGAACTAGAAAAACAGAAAGGAAAAAAAGGAGGTTCTTCTGGTGGTGGAGTTGGCGAAGGTGCAGTAAAAGCACTTTTATCTGTCAAACGAATAACGCTTAATTATTCTGTCAATGGAAATACAATGTTGCCAAACCTTCTGACAACGCCAACTTATTTAGGTTTAGATCAAAACTTTGCAGCCCCCGGATTGCCGTTTGTTTTGGGTAGTCAGAGCCGAGATAATATTTTGGATATGGCAAATAATGGTTATTTATCAAGGTCGGCAGCACAAACAAATCCGATTGTACAAGACCAAGCCAAAACGCTGAGTATCAGAATGGATATTGAGCCATTAAAAGATTTTCAGTTGCAGATAGAAGGACAGCGAACACAGGGCGCAAATTATTCAGAAGTGTTGCGTTATGACCCTTTTAGTGATGAGTATGTTTCCGAAACGGCAGTACGAACAGGTAATTATAATATTTCGTATTTCAGTTTGTCGACAGCATTTACAAGCGATGATGAGTTTGGAAACTCTCCTTTGTTTGATGATTTTATTGCAAATAGAACAACTGTAAAAACTGCTTTAGATTCTGACAATCCAGCAGGAGTTTACGACCTTGGTTCGCAAGATGTTTTGATTCCTGCCTTTTTATCTGCCTATTCAGGTAGAAGTACAACATCAGAATTTCCAAAAATTCCATTACCAAACTGGCGACTTACTTACAATGGTCTTACTAATTTAGCGATTTTCAAAGATCGTTTCCGTTCTATTAGCATTACTCATGGTTATCAATCTACGTATGCCGTTGGAAGTTATACGTCTTCACTTTTGTATGATTTTTCTTATCTGAATTTGGGAATAACGGAATATAATGTTCCTCTTGCCGACCTTGTCGACCCAGAAACTGGAAATTTACAGCCTGTTTTTGTGGTCAATCAAGTGAGTATTAGTGAGCGTTTTAGTCCACTTATCGGAATTAATATTCGTACAAATAATGATATTACGTTCCGTTTCAATTTTAATAAAGACCGTACTTTATCTTTAAACTTATCCAACTCTCAACTTGCCGAACAGAAAAATAACGACTTTGTTTTTGATGTTGGTTTTGTCAGAAAGGGCGTAAAAATTCCGTTTACCGATGTAGTCTTGAAAAATGATTTGACTTTCCGTTGTGCCGTAACGCTTAGAGATACAAAAGTTATTCAGCGCAAAATAGACACCGACGGAACACAAGATAGTGATTTTACAGGTGGAAATTTCAATTTACAGTTCAAACCAACGCTTGCCTACATGGTCAATCAGCGTGTAAACTTGACTGCTTATTTTGATAGAGCTATCAACCGTCCTAGATTGAGTAACTCGTTTCCTCGTTATAATACTGCTTTTGGTGTGCAGGTAAGGTTTAATTTGGCGCAGTAGGGTTTTAATTTTCTAAAAGTGAATGATATCTTGTATATTAGTTAAATGAAAAAAGTCGAACAAAACTTTGAGATTGATAGTCTGACTAACTCAATTATCAATACTATATCTGGAGACAGTTTCCAAGCTGAAGTATCTACTTTGAAAAAATCTGAATTAGAAAATGTTTCTCAAAAGAAGAAGTGGAATTTTGATTGGAAAGCAGAATTTAACGACTTGACTAAAGAAGTTTACAAACTTACCATTGTCAATAATGAAAATATCATTCAAGGACTTTTGAGTATTTCCATTGAAAACGATCATGTTTTTATGAATTTGCTTGAAAGTGCGCCTTTCAATATTGAACAAGAAAAATTATATGAAGGTGTTGCAGGAAATTTAGTAGCTTATGCTTGTAAAGTTTCATTTCAAAAAGGACACGATGGATTTGTAGCTTTTACGGCAAAATCTAACCTAATAAAACATTATGAAGAAAAATTAGGAGCAGTTCATTTTCGCAACCAAAGAATGATAATTGATACAACGGCAGCAAAGAAATTAGTAGTAAAATATTTATAAAACGCTTTAAAACTATGGCACATATAAGTAGTCAGACAAAATTATCGTAACAACTTTCCTTTATGGTAAAATCAATTTTGTATTCTTCACTATTGTAATTTTTTAGAATGTTTTTTATAGCTTTATGTAATTCTTCTTTATTTATAAAATCTTTAGGTTTTAACCATTCCAATTTTATCTTTCTCCAAAGAGTTTCAATCAAGTTCAAGTGTGGACTATAAGTAGGTAGGTAAAAAATGAGTAATCCTTTTTCTTCCCATTGCTCTATTTTTTTTTCTATCTCTTCAGAAACATGCCAAGGAGCATTATCTAATACGACTACTGTTGTTTTTTCTATTGTTTCTACAAACTCATCCAAACAAGCGATGATAGTTTCAGAGTTAATTGTCTTTGTAGTTACAAAACTGGTTAGGTTTCCTGCCACATTAAGCAGTCCAAATACATTGAGATTGCCTCCTTTTTTACTCGGAATACCTACTTGCTCTCCTTCTCTAGACCAACCATAAGGCACATTAGGCTCTAAATTAAAACCCGTTTCGTCACCAAATCTCAAATCTATACCTCCTGTCAAAAACAAAAGCATAAGAAATTCTAAGCTGCGTTTTTTTTCTTCGTATTCTACAGGGTCTGGTGCTTTGGGAACTACTTTTCTAAATCGTTTCCAAGACCACTTTTTTTTTTAAGAATTCGCTGCAAAGTCTTGACAGATAAAGTTTTACCAAACTCTTTTTCTAGCTGAGCAACCACTACTTTTAAATTTTGAGGACTTGCTTCTACCAATTCCTCTACCTTATTCATTTCAACCGTATTGTCTATACGTAAAATAGGGGGACAACCCTGACCCTTACTGGTATGTAAACCTTCGATACCCTGCTGCTCATACCTAGTAAACCATTTACTAATTGATTGTCTTGTAACTCCATAAAAGCTACTTATTTCAGAAATATTTTTACCTTGATGACTCAAGAGTATATAACGACAACGGTGACGAAAAACTGACTTTTTGCCTGTTTTCCAGCCTAATTGGAGAGCAGTTTCCTGCTCACTCGTAAGAGTAATAAAACGTTTTTTTCCTTGCATAGGACAAAGATACAAAAAAGTTAGTATAATTGTGTCTGACTACTTA
>PFKD01000026.1 GCA_002784125.1 Flexibacter sp. CG_4_10_14_3_um_filter_32_15 | reverse complement strand
CTAATCCATAAACAGGGTTTTAACCCTGTTTTTATTTTCTTTTGTGCGACAATTTGTTACGCACCCAACAAAGCAATCTCTAGCCAATCCGTTACGGTATTTCAAAAATCACCTATTCAAATAAACCATCAACACCGAAATATCAGAAGGACTAATTCCACTAATTCGTGATGCTTGTCCTAATGTACGAGGCTGAATTTTAGTGAGTTTATTTCGTGCTTCCATAGAAAGCGAAGGCATAGAATGATAATCAAGACCATCAAACAAATGCAAACCTTCCAAACGGTGCATTTTCTCAACTAACTTTTGTTCTTTCTCCACATATTCAGAATATTTGATTTGAATTTCGGCTTGTTCCAAAATCTCCTCTTTGTTTTTTGTACCTGAATATTTTTCTAACAAATTAGCGATTTCGCTATCCATTCTACCCAAATCTTTCAATTCAACTTGTGGACGTTTTACGATATCGACAGCTTTTACTTTTTGCTTCAATTCAGAAGTTCCAAGTTCTGCCAAAATAGGATTTGCATCTTCTAACTCAAGACTTCTTTTAGACAAAAATTTGACTACTTCTTTTACTTTTTCTTCTTTTTCTTTCATTTTTTGAAGGCGAGTTTCAGAAGCCAAACCAATATCAAAACCTTTTTGAGTAAGACGAACATCAGCATTATCTTGACGTAACAAAATACGATATTCAGCTCTTGAAGTAAACATTCTATATGGTTCATCTGTGCCTTTATGAATCAAATCATCAATCAAAACACCGATATAAGCATCAGAACGAGAAAGCGTAAAGGCTTCTTTTTCATGTGCTTTTTGGTGAGCATTTATTCCTGCCATAAGTCCTTGACAAGCAGCTTCTTCATAGCCTGTTGTGCCGTTGATTTGTCCTGCAAAATACAGATTTTCGATGCGTTTGGTTTCTAATGTTTCTTTTAATTGTGTGGGTTGGAAAAAGTCATATTCAATCGCATACCCCGGACGGAACATTTTTGCTTTCTCAAAACCTACAATTTGATTCAATGCTTTTTGCTGAACTTCATACGGAAGCGAAGTCGAAAAACCATTTACATACACTTCTACGGTGTCCCAACCTTCGGGTTCTACAAAAATTTGATGGCGTTCACGCTCTGCAAAACGAACAATTTTATCTTCAATCGAAGGACAATATCTCGGGCCCAATCCTTTTATACGTCCTGCAAACATAGGAGATTTCTCAAAACCAGTTTGCAAAATCTCATGAACTTTTGGGTTGGTATAGGTGATATAACAACTACGCTGTTTTGTCAGAGCCTGAGTTTCATCAGAATATGAAAATTTTGACGGATTTACATCGCCTTCTTGTTCTTCAATGGCTTCGTAATTGATAGTTCTGCCATCTACTCGTGGTGGTGTTCCTGTTTTCATTCTGCCAGACTCAAAACCTAGTTCTACAAGTTGTCCAGTAATTCCTGTGGCTGCTCGTTCTCCTGCACGTCCTCCTCCAAATTGTTTTTCGCCAATATGAATAAGTCCGTTTAGGAAAGTTCCGTTGGTAAGGATTACTGTTTTTCCTTCAAACTCAATTCCTAATTGCGTTCTGACTCCACATACACGTCCATCACGCACCACCAAACCTTCGACCATTTCTTGCCAAAGGTCAATATTTTTATTGTTTTCTAAAGCTGTTCGCCATTCTTCTGCAAAACGCATTCGGTCGCTCTGACAACGTGGACTCCACATGGCAGCCCCTTTCGAACGGTTGAGCATTCGGAATTGTATCATTGTTTTGTCTGTAATAATTCCAGACATTCCACCTAACGCATCTATTTCTCGTACGATTTGCCCTTTTGCAACGCCTCCCATAGCAGGGTTACAACTCATTTGAGCAATCGTTTGCATATTCATTGTTACCAACAAAACTTTTGAGCCTAATGTGGCTGCTGTGTGCGCTGCCTCGCAACCTGCGTGTCCTGCACCCACTATTATTACATCATACATAAACAGTTACCAGTTATCAGTGAACAGTTATCAGTTAATTTCTTAGTTTCTTCTGCGAAGAAATAGGATTTCTGTTTCTGTGTTTTTAAATTCTTTTTATTTTAGAATAATTCTACAAAATTACACTATTCTAGCGTTTTTTACTAATTTTTAGTTCCTTGATTTTTAAGGAATTATGTAGCCGATAGCTTCCAAGCTGTCGTACCTAAAATACTATACATTCTTACAGTTGGGAATTGCAAATCAGTGAAGCTAACCTGAAAGCTACTTTTTTTCACTCTCATTCAA
The DNA here is from genome assembly GCA_002784125.1 of Flexibacter sp. CG_4_10_14_3_um_filter_32_15. Taxonomy (GTDB): domain Bacteria; phylum Bacteroidota; class Bacteroidia; order Cytophagales; family Bernardetiaceae; genus Bernardetia. Next base: position 2,435 of record PFKD01000026.1, on the reverse strand, counting down.
AATAAACTGCAAAACACTCATCAATTTTGTTAGATTGGTAATAAAATAACGTTCTGTATCTAGCGTAATCACATTATTTTCTAATTTTAGAAAACGCCATTCTGTTCCTGTTGTGCTGCACCCAAACAGCGTTTTGAAATGATGTTCTTCTTCTTGATTTAATAAATTGGCTGCAATCAGTTGTGCAGCACATTGAATAGTTTCATTTTCAATATCTTGTTTTTTGGCTTCTGTAATGGCAAAAATAGGAGCAACCACAAAATCTTGAATTTTGCTAAAGGAAAGCATAAAATCACATTCTCCATTTAGTCCACTTGTTTCGTCGATATTGAGATTCATTCCTGAATAAATCGTAAAACTTTCATCATTCATCAAACTTAATTCCATCAAAATAGGTGAAACAATACGTTCAGAACGTGATTTTTCAGAACTAAAACCTATTTTCATCGCTTTTTCTATCGCTTCAATAATCCAATTTGTAGGTTGAACAATAGGTAAATCTTTCGCATCAAAAAGATGTGTTGCCTTAAACTGAATACCAAATTTTTTAGTGAGTTCTCTTGCGTTGAGTTGTGTGTATGGCATAACTGTTTAAATTGTAGTATTTTATAAAATCATTCTATAAAAATACAATAATTTAGGCTTTTTTGCTAATCTGTTTTGCCAACCATGAACGAGGACTAAAGCTGTCGTTTAGGTATGTAAATCCTTGTTTACGGCTATAAGCCTAAACGACAGTTAAAAACTTTACAAAACCTTCTTTACTTTCCTCAAAAATCCCATAAGCATAGGATTTAAAAACTTACTTCGCTGATAAACCTGTTTTACTTCTGGATTTTTGACTACAAAATCAGGCTCATTTTTGACTAAATAAGAAGTTATTTTTTTTACTTGTTTCCAACTTTGAGCCTGTTCTTTTTTGTCTTTTGTTTCGATGGCTTCGTAATAAAAAATAAGTTGGTTCAGAAGATTATAACAAAAAGCGAGATGCAACTGATTTTCTGTAAAAGAATTAGTTATTTCAAAAATAGTATCGTCAGAATTATCATTACTTTCTGTATAAAAACCTAATTCTCTAAATTTTGAAATTGTTTTCTTTACTATTTCTTGATGATTTGTGTCTTTACTCTTTTCAAAAGAACGCAAGATTTTACTAAATACTTTTGCATAATCCCGAGCAAAACCACTTTGCTGTGTCAGACTTTTACTCTCTGTATGATATAAATATTTTGAGAAAATACCATCTACATAAATACTTTTTTCATTCAAAAAAACAGGAACAAAAAACTCATAATCCATTCCAAAATGAAACTCTTGTTTTACTTTTTCATACTTTTCTATTAATTCTCTTCTAAAAAATGAAGACGGTTGAGGAAATGGAAGCCCAGCCAAAGAACGTTCTAAAAAATCAGTAGCAGAAGATCCAAATTCTTTATCTTGCATATTCTCTCCAAAAAGAATTGTTTTTCCGTGTACTACAAAGATTTCTTTACTTTTATCTTTCTCAAATTCTGCTGCAATTCTGTGTAAAGCATTGGGTGTAAGTTGGTCGTCCGAATTAATCCACGTAATTATATCGCCTGTTGCGTGTTCAAAACCTTTATTGATGGCGTGGCTTTGTCCTTCGTCTTTTTCGCTTACCCAAAAAGCAAAATATTCTTTGTACTTTTCTATTATTTCTAATGAACCATCATTACTTCCTCCATCAATCAAAATATATTCTAAATCCTCATATCCTTGCGAAATAATAGATTGAATCGTTTTTTCAAGATAAGCAACTTGATTGTAAGAAGGAGTAATAATGGAAATACGCATCAATAAATTTAGAAGTCAGATTTTAGAAGGTAGAATGAAATACAAATACAGAGTTACAGTAATGAAAAAAAATTATGAAAATGAGTTGAAATAATCAAAACAAAAAAATCAAAAAGCAATTTTCTATTACTGGTTACTTTGTATTCGCTTGTTGATAAATTGCTTCTGCACGTTCGTAGTCTTGCGCTGAGGATTCAGAAAAACCATCATGAATAAGTGTTTCGATAATTTTATTTCTTTCTCCTGTATAAGGTAAATCTTGTTTTTTTGCTAAAATAAAAGGAATTTGTTCTGCTGACAGTCCGTCGGTAAGGATTGCTTCCGAAAAATCAAAATTTGCATCTGACTTTATATTAATAATAATTGTAGCTACTTTTTCAGGCAGACATTTAAAAAAAATAGCACTTTTGTCTTTACGAGTTTGAAGGTAACGAATAGAACCGTTCATAATTTTCAATTTTTAGATAATAGGAAATCAAAATGAAGTCAAAAGTACGTAAATTAGTTTTTTAACACAACAATAAGAATTACGCTTAACACTAAGTTTGACTTTACTATTTTATCTCCATCAAGCTACTGCTTGTGTCACTAAATCAGTAAGGTATCTTATTTTGTGCTTA
>PFKD01000422.1 GCA_002784125.1 Flexibacter sp. CG_4_10_14_3_um_filter_32_15 | reverse complement strand
AAATGGAATACCCTTTTGCAAAACAAAAGACTTGTAAAGTATTGAAAATAAAACAGTTACAAGAAAAATAATCTCTACAAATTAATTCAAAAACTCATCATAAGAATTGAATACTTCATCAAAAATATCTTCTAGTATTTTTCTTTGTCTTTGAATACTCAAAATACAGACAGCCGTGTGAGCAAGCGTAAAAAGACCTATCAAAACGGCATACAGCGCATTAATTTTATAAAAACTGAAATGTAAAGTCATACAAAGACCTAAAAGGCCCCAAAACCAAATCAGTATTCTAGTAAATTTGAATGTTTTGTAATTGATTTGAATAAAACAGCCTTTTGAAGTAGATTCTATTGTTCCTTCTGCGATACTTAAAAAGTTATTGGGTTCTAAAACAGTTCTTGAAAGGCGAAAGGTGTTTTTTTCTATTTTTCCTGTAAAACGATAGCGTTCGTAGTCTTTTTTTCGCTTTGGTTTTTCGCCATACGGTTTTGTAAGATAATGTAAGTGAGCAAGCAAACGATTTTTGTCGAAGGGCAAAATATACGTTCGTTGATTGAGATTCCAGTAAGAAGCTTGAGAATGAAAATCGTATAACTTTTTCATTTCGTTTGTATTTGATTTTAGCTCTAAATTAGATTCCTTAGAAACTAAATAGTAGCTCATAAAAATCGTATAAAAATTACTTGCTCATTATTTATCAATCTTTCTGTTTTAATATATTGTTTTTATTTAACTGGCTTTACTTACTTGCAATTCTTCAAATTCTCCCATTTTAGAGAATTTTTCTGTACGTTGTTGTTTTAAGGTCTTGCTATCTAGTTTTGAGAGTTCTTCTATCATCTCCAAAACAGCTTTTTTTACAATATTCATTGTTTCTTCTTGATGACGATGCGCTCCACCTAGAGGCTCTTCAATAATTCTATCAATAAGACCAAATTTGTGCATATCTGAAGACGTAAGGCGTAACGCACTAGCAGCCTGTTCTTTATAATCCCAACTACGCCACAAAATAGACGAACAAGATTCAGGAGAAATAACCGAATACCACGTATTTTCAAGCATACAAACTCTATCTCCAATCGCAATACCGAGCGCACCGCCCGAAGCACCTTCACCAATCACAATACAAATTACAGGAACATCTAACAAAAACATTTCCTTTAGATTTCTTGCAATCGCCTCGCCTTGTCCTCGCTCTTCGGCTTCTATCCCAGGGTAAGCGCCAGGGGTATCTATTAACGTCAAGATTGGCATTCCGAATTTATTTGCAAGTTGCATCAAACGCAATGCCTTGCGATAACCTTCTGGATTTGCCATTCCAAAATTGCGATATTGTCTTTGCTTGGTATTTCGTCCTTTTTGTTGTCCGATTATCATGACAGACTGCCCATCTATTTGAGCAATTCCTCCAACCATAGCTTTATCATCTCCAAAACCTCTATCTCCATGCAATTCTATAAAATCATCAGTTAGATAAGCAATATAATCAAGGGTATAAGGACGGTTTGGATGACGAGAAAGTTGTACACGCTGCCAACGAGTTAGGTTTTTGAAAGTTTCCTTTTTTAAGTGATGAATACGCTCTTCCAATAACTTTACAGCTTGGCTCACATCCATATTATTTTGGGCAGCAAGACTTTTGGTTTCCTGTAACTTTTCTTCTAATTCAAAAATGGGCTTTTCAAAATCTAACAACATAGCAATTAAAATAAACGGGTAACTAAACTGATAAAATGTAACTACAAAAATGAAGAGAATTACATCAAATTTTTGACAAAATGAACTGCAAATATACTAAAAAAAGAATGAGAAAAAGTGATAGGATACTCTACAAAATGACTATTTTTTTAGTTTTGAATTTATTTTTCATAATTACTATTGTATTTTATAAGGCTTTGAATAAGTTGTAATTAGTTCATTTTCAAAATAGTATCTTTTTTTATTATCAAAAAAACAGGCTTTATTCATTTTCAGAATCACTCTTTTTTCCATTTTATTCAAAAAATCAAATTTTACATATCTTATTTTGAAGTAAAAATAGCCTATAAACCTACTAGCGTAAAAAAATATACCTTATCGTTCTTAAAACTGCATTTTCCTCAACTTTATTTACTTTTGTTCCGTTAGTAATAATAAATACACCCTTTTTTGAAAAAATCAGAAATTTATTGTGTTGATTTCATTTTTTAAACTAAAAAATAAGACATTTTTACTAAAAAACACACATCAAAACCCATATCTTATTATTTCGCTTGTTTGCTATTTACAGACTTTAGGGTTAGTTTTTGTAGTTATTAGATTGAGTAGTAGATTTTTAACTCACTTTTTCGCTGTGTTGGGCTATTACTTTGTATAAATAACGACTATTTAAGTCAATAAACATATAGATACTAAACAGACACTAGGTCTACTTAGAATTTAGCACCATTTAGACATTATTTTCCTATACTTTTTATGAATAAATACCTACGGTTTCCTCTACTCTTTTCTTCTCTACTCTTAATCATAACTTTTGCATTTTCAGTAAAAGCACAAGAAGTAGCGACTCATTTTTCTGTTGATAAAAATGATGAGGTTTTTCCTTATGCAGAACCTTTCCAGCTTCTTAATTATGACTGGGAAATTTCTCCTATTCCATCAAAATTAAGCACAGAAGAAGATAAAGAACAAGCTGTTTTTCAAAAGTATCATTATGCTTTAGAGTATTTTTATGATGAAAAAGGCGATTTTAAAGTTTGGGAGCTAACGCATCATATCGTAAAAATAAACTCAGAAAATACACTCAAGCAATATAATAAAGTATTTGTTCCTCTCCAAAATGGCGAAAAATTGGTAAGTTTGAAGGCTAGAAGTATTCATACAGATGGAAAGACAATAGAGATAGACCTTGCTCAAATTCGTAAAATAGAAGAAAATGGCTTTTTTGCCTCTTCTACTCGTTTTCCTATTGAAGGCGCACAAGTAGGTAGTGATATTGAGTATTTTTATGTGATAGAGCGTTCGGCTTCTCTTTCTGGACATTATATGTATCCTGCTAACATACTGCTCAAAAATGTGAGTTTCGAACTAATTACGCCTGCAAATATTCTGTTTGTAAGCAAAAGTTATAACGGACTTCCACAAGCCAAGCAGCAAAGTGATGCAATGGGAAGAAATTTACTTTCTATTTCTGCTGACAAAATACACACTTCTTCGTCAAAATCTATTTTAGGAGAAGGAAATTTAATGCGTTTGCATTATCGTTTTTCTCACGTTTTGGCTGATGAAAAATATGCAGATAATAGCTGGGAAAATATTGCCAATCAACTTGCTTCAGTAGTTTATCCATTGAGTTTGAAAGATGAAAACAGACGTATTAATTCTATTTTACAAGAACTGCACGCAGACAAAACTTCTTTATTGCCACAAGAACAAAAAATAAAAGCAATCGAAGATTATATCAAAAATAATATTCGTATAGATGAAAACATTAATCACGATTCTTACTCGCTACTTACTTCTTTAGAAACTGGAATGAGTGATAGTTATGGTGTTTTGCGTTTGTTTGGTGCATTTTTTCAGAATGCAGAAATAGACCATCGTTTGGTAGGAACTTCAGATAAAAAGTATTTTTCTTTTGATGAAAGCTTTCCTTCTTGGGATTTTATTCATGCTTATTTGTTCTATTTTCCTTCTCTGAAAAGCTATTTGATGCCTACTGAAGTTAGTTATCGTTACGGCTATATTCCTTATTCACTTATCAATAATAAAGGTATTTTTGTAAAACCACCTGTAATTATAGGAGAAGATATTGTTGCGTATTCAGATATTCGTACTATCAATTTTGTTCCTTCTCAAAGTCATACAAATACAAACTATAAAGTGAGTTTTGAAGATGATTTAAGCACTACAAAAATCAATTTGAAAAGAGAACTTACAGGTTATGCTGCCATAGACTATCACGCTTATTATTATTTGTCTGACGAACCTGAGAAAGCTGTAGCTGGACGTTTTGATATTCGTGCAGCAGAACAAGCAATTCCAGAACGTGTAGATATTACAACCATCGAAAATCATTACTACGATGCTGAAACAGTGCGTATGGATTTGTTTAAAGTAGAAGGAAAAATATCTTCAAATACATTGGTAGAACAAGCAAATGAAACCTATTTGTTCAAACTAGGAAGTCTTTTAGATGCACACCCAAAATCTTATACACAAAAAGGAAATGTAGAAAAAGGCTATCCAGAAGAGTTCAAGACCATTATTGAAATAGAAATTCCAGAGGGATATTATATAAGAAATTTTGAAGCGCTCAAAAAACAAGTTTGGAATGTAGAAATGGGACAAATGCTTATGCACTTCAAGACAGAAGCTATCCTAAAAAATGGCATTTTGACAGTAGAAATAACTGAATTTTATAGAGATGGAATCCAAACGAAAGAACAATTAGCAGCTTTCGAGCGCATCAATTCTGCATCAGTAAATTTTAGTAATGCTGTTGTAATGATTCAGAAAATGAAATAAAATCGTATAAACTAGAACAGGAAAACATAAAGACAGCCTCCCCTTTTAATTTTATTATAAAACTTATAAATCAATCCTATGAGATAACTTCTTGTAGGATTTTTTTCTAAAAGAATTACAGGTACAAACTTTCTGATTATCAAAAGAAAAAAGCCTAATCAATTCAATGATTAGGCTTTTTTTATCGCATTATTGTCCCATCCTAACATAGCGTTACACAATTAATTTAATTATGGAACGTA
>PFKD01000186.1:3374-8038 GCA_002784125.1 Flexibacter sp. CG_4_10_14_3_um_filter_32_15 | reverse complement strand
TTTTTTAAACAAAGATAAGATTTTTTGTATTATAAATGAACTTGTCCGTAGTTGTCAGTACTTCTAATTCTCAGCAACGTATTATAGATCCTAATGGAAAAATCATAATTCCAGTAGTTGTACACGTATTGCACGGAGGAGCAGCAGTTGGAACATTTGATAATATTTCAAATGCTCAAGTTTTTTCTCAAATAGATGTCTTGAACGAGGATTTTCGTCGTTTAAATGCTGATAGAGTGAATACACCAGTACCCTTTCAAAGCGTAGCTGCTGATATGAATATTGAGTTTCGTTTAGCTTGTATTGACCCTAATGGGAATGCTACAAATGGCATTACTCGTACTAATGTGGGTAATAGAACCTTTACAGTAAAATACGTAGATGACAATACTAGCAATAAAGTTGATGAACTAAGAACACAGATAAAGTTTAGTAGTCAAGGAGGTAAGGATGCTTGGAATACAAGTAACTACTTGAATATTTGGGTTTGCTCACTAACAGGTGGAGGGCTAGGTTATGCTCAACGTCCTTCAGAGTACACAGTTAAGCCTAACACAGATGGTATCGTTGTAAACTTTACTGCTTTTGGAAGGGTTGGTTTTTTGAATAATAGAACTAACAGAGGACGAACAGCAGTTCATGAAATAGGTCATTGGTTAAATCTGAATCATCTTTGGGGAAATGAAAGCTATTGTTCTGATGATGGAGTGAGTGATACACCCCCTCAAGGTAGACAAACTGAACAAATAGGCTGCCCATCTTTTCCTAGACGTTCTGCAAACTGTAATTTGACTACAAATGGAGAAATGTTTATGAACTACATGGATTATTCAGACGATGCATGTATGAATTTGTTTACACAAGGACAAAAGGCGAGAGCACGTGTAAACTTTCTTACTGGAGGTCCTCGTGCAAGTTTCATAACAAATTACTTCAAAATAAAGGATATACCTCAAGGCACTTGTATAGCTAGTGGTAGTACAATTCAATTACAAAATGTACATTGTTTGCCTGTTACTTGGTCTGTTAGTGGTGCTACAATTACTAGCCAGTCTAGTCAAGGAATTACACTTAGTGGTAGTGGCAGAGTTACTCTTACAGCTACTTCTGGAAATTACACAGATACAAAGACCTTTGATTTGGGTTCGCCTACTATTACTACTTCTAGCTTCGGAGGGCAGTTTTGTAAAACATATTATTACGAATTTCAAAATTATGTAGAATTTACAGGAAATGGTTTTGCTCCTCTAAGTGCTAATTTTGAAGTAGAAAAAGCAGTCAATTCGGTTAATTTTGGTTATTATCTAGTAGATAACAAAATGTATATTCAGCCTCATACAACGGGAATTATTTCTTTTAGAGTTCGTGTACAAGGTTATTGTGGTTGGTCGCCTTGGAAACTTTTTCAGTACGATGTGGTTAATTGTGGTTCTGGAGGAGACTTTTTTAGAGCTTATCCAAATCCTGCCAAAGATAGCTTTACTTTAGATTTTGAGTCAGAAGACGAAAATCAGAAGCGTATTTTGATTGATGATTTGAAAATAGAACTTTATAATTCGTATCAAAAATTAGTTTTTGAAACCGTTTTGAAGAAAGAAGAAAAAGAGAAAAAATTAAAAATAGATGTCAGTAGATTTCCTCACGGAGTGTATTATTTGAAGGTAATTGATGATAAAAAAGTCTATACAGAAAGAATTTTGATAGGTAAATAAGATAAATAAGGAAAACAACAAAAGATAATCGTAAAGCCTTTGCTAGAAATAAACTAGGGAAGGCTTTTATTTTTTAAAATCTTTATAGAAAAGAGTTTGAATTAGGCTTATTTTTTGCAATTTTATATGCTTTATACTTGTTGATAATCAAGTAATTAGTAAATCTTGTCTTATTGTAATCTCATCTTGAATAAATTATAATAAAAAAATAGAGTTTGCACACAAACGACCAAGCCAAAACCACTCATGAAATTAAATTTTACTTTATTTCTTTTTTCTATTCTTTGTTTTTTTTGTCTTTCTAGCTTCGTTTCTAGTTCGATACTAAACGACCCAACTCCTACTAATCGTTGGATTTTGTTTCAGAAAGAAAATGGCGTAGAATTTTATATTCAGCACAGAAGTTCGATGTACGATACTCGTTATAATACGCTGGTTAGGCTTCGAAATACCAATACGTATGAAGTAAAAGTGAGTTTTACGCCTTCTTTTGGCTGTGAAGAAGATAAAGAAAATCAAAAAATGCAAACACAAGGAAGAATACAAACGGCAATTTATCCACGTCATTCGGTTACACTTTTGGCGTATCGTCCTTGTCAAGGAAAAATTCCTAAAAAAATAACTTTTAATTCACTTGATGTTAGACAGAGATAAAATGAGCAAACCTACTCAAAAACAAACCACAGGAAAAAAAGGCGAAGAATTAGCATTACAATTTTTGATAGAAAAAGGATTTTCAACATTAGCCACCAATTATAGAGCAGGAAAAGGAAGTGGAAACAATGGCGAAATTGATATTGTAGTAAAAAAAGAAAATGTCATTCATTTTATAGAAGTCAAGACAAGAAAAAACAACGATTTTGGCAATCCTGAAGCCTTTGTTAGTGAAGCACAAGCCTCAAAAATCTCTCAAACAGCAGAACTTTTTTTAGAGAAATATGAAGAAGAATCAAATCAAAAGTTTAAAGGATTTATTCAATTTGATATTATTTCGATTCTTTTTGAGAAAGACAATTTAAAAGAAATTCTACATTTAGAAGATGCTTTTTGAAAGAAAAATTATCAGACACTTCAAAGTGTCAGATAATTAAGAAGAACAGTTTTATAAAATAATTGTAATTTTACATTCTCTATTTTACAATTATCAAAAAGCAGAATTTCAAAATTCAATGTTAGAAAAAGACGACCTAAATGCTCTAAAAACCTATCTTCAAGAAACTAAAAACACAAATCCAATAGGAATTTTTGATAGTGGAATTGGTGGACTTACGGTTGCGTATGCTGTAAAAGAACTTTTGCCACACGAACAGATTATTTATTTTGGAGATACGGCACATTTGCCTTACGGCGAAAAATCTACGGCAGCTTTACAGGCATATTCTATCAAAGCCGTTGATTTTCTTTTAAAACACCATTGTAAAGTGATTTTATTTGCCTGTAATTCAGCTTCTTCGGCAGCATTTGAGCTTATAAAAGAATATACAGCCACAAAAGCAAAGGTAATCGATGTTATTCAGCCTGTTGTAAATTATGTAGGAAACCGTTTTGAGGGAAAAAATATTGGTCTTATCGGCACTCGCCAAACCATAAACTCAAATGCTTATCTTCAAAAAATAGACAAGACAAACAAAAATATCAATCTTTCATCGGTTGCTACGCCTCTTTTGGCTTCTATGATTGAAGAAGGTTTTTTTAATAATACGATTAGTAAATCGGTTATTTCTGAATATTTATCTGATGAATCTTTACAAACTATTGAAGGTTTGATTTTGGGTTGTACGCATTATCCACTCATCAAAAAAGATATTGATTTATTTTTTAAAGAAAATGTTTCTCAAAAAGTAGAAATTATAGATGGTTCTTTTATTGTAGCCGAAGAAGTTCGTATCTTTTTAGAACAAACTAATTTATTGAATCCTCATTCTACCAAAGAAGATGTTTTTTATGTTTCTGACCTTACTAAATCCTTTGAAGAAACAACGCAACTATTTTTTAGGAAAAAAGTGGAGTTGGAACTTTATAAGTTGTGGGAGTGAATTTGAAATTAAAAGCTGCATCGCAGCATAATATTTGTAGAATCCAAAACGTTTTGGACGTTTTAGCGAGGGACACAATGTAATTGTGGTGCATTTGGCGTTGGATTCTTTTTTTGATTACTTTCTGTATGAAAAATATAATTTTATTTTTCATTCTTCTGTGTTTCCTCTTCATTATCTATCTTTAAAGTATTCTTGTGTTTCTTCGTGTTCTTAATTAACTTAGTGTTAAAATCATTATTAACTAAAAAAATGAAACGACTACTTTTTTCCTCCGATTTATTAGACCTAACAGTTAGCCGTCTTTGTGAACAGCTTATCGAAAATTATTCAGATTTTTCGGATACGGTTCTTTTGGGAATTCAGCCACGAGGGACACTTTTTGCAGAACGCATTCATAAGCGTTTGGAAAGTCGTTTGAATAAAAAAATTCCTTTTGGGAAGTTAGATGTTACTTTTTATAGAGATGATTTTAGAAGAAGAGATGAACCTCTAAAAGCAAATATGACAGAAGTTCCGTTTGTGATAGAAAACAAAAAAGTCATTTTGATAGATGATGTGCTTTATACTGGACGCACAATTAGCGCAGCAATGAGTGCCATGGCAGCTTTTGGAAGACCTCAAAAAGTAGATTTATTGGTTTTGATTGATAGAAAATACACACGAGATTTGCCGATTGCTCCCAATTATACAGGAAAAAGTGTAAACACAATCTTGAGTGAACGAGTAGAAGTAGAATGGACACAAGAAGGCGCAAAAGAAGACAAAATTTGGCTTATTTCTGAGAGTGAAAACGCATAAAAAAATAACTTTTTCTTTAGCTACTACCTATAATCAAACTTTGATAAGGGGTTTAAATTTAGATTCATGGTTATTTGGCATCAATTTTCTGTTCATTAAAGTAATATGAGTGACA
>PFKD01000186.1:0-3334 GCA_002784125.1 Flexibacter sp. CG_4_10_14_3_um_filter_32_15 | reverse complement strand
TAATAGTTTGCTTTTTTCCATAAAGTAGGGTTTGCAAACCCTACTTTATGGAAAAAAGATATTTGCACAGAATAAAATTTGGTGAGGATTTGCCTTTTTTAAAATGTCACTCATGTTGTTAAAGTATATCAAAATCAAATTTTTGTCGTTACTTCTTTGTAATCAAAAAAACTACTATTCTAAAAAATTATGGCAACCATTCGTTTTATTGTTCTCTTCTTTGTTTTTATTTCTCTTTCTCTGTCTTCTTTTGCTCAAAAAAACAACATCAATCAAAAATGGTGGAGTGATTTGAATGAAGGTTGGCAACTTTATTTTAGATATAATCATGAAATAGATAGCATTCCGACAGCACAGAATCTAGAAAAAATATACAATCTCAAAAAGATAAATTGTGCAGGAACACCAGAGTACTACAACAAACTCATTTTGGATATAAATCCTCTAAAAGATTTGCCTTTTTTGGAAGAAGTTGATTTTTCATATTGTCCTATCAGTTCTTTAGAGCCTTTAAGGAATGCACAAAATTTGCGAAAAATAGATGCAGAACAAACTCTACTTTCAGACTTTTCTCCTATTTCGAAACTGCAAAAACTAGAAGAGATTTGGGTACAAAAATGTGCTGGAATTAACTCTGTTGCTTCTCTTTCTACACTCAAAAATCTGAAAAAATTATCTCTTTCTGGAACTGGTGTAGTTGATATTTCGGCTTTAGGTTCTGTTTCTACTTTAGAACGTCTTTATTTGGCCTATACAAAAGTAAAAGATATTTCGGCACTCAAAAATCTTGAAAACTTAGAAAAAGTAAGTTTTATAGCAACAGGAATCAAAGATTTTTCTGCATTATCTAATCTCAAAAATCTGAAATCAATTTTGGCGTGGAGAACTCCTGTAAGTGATGTTTCTCCTTTATCAAAATTAGTAGGTTTGGAAGAATTATACTTGAATTGGACAAAGGTAGAAGATATTTCTAGCTTAAAAAACCTTGTAAAACTGCGTGTAATTGGCTTAGGAAATACTAAAGTAAGTGATATTTCTGCGCTTTCAATGATGATACAACTGACAGAAGTTCAATTAAATGATAGTAAAGTTACAAACATAGAATCTCTCAAAAACGCTAAGAATTTAGAAATCTTGTTTGTTTCGGAAACCGAAGTAGAAAAAATTGATGTTTTGGAAAACTGTATTCATTTGAAAAAAGTATTTCTCAACAAAACCAAAATCAAAAGTATTTCTTCTCTCAAAAATGCTACAAAATTAGAACTTTTAGAAGTAGGAGAAACAGAATTAAATTCATTGAAAGGAATTGAAAATTTAGTCAATCTAACAGATTTGTATGTGTATCAAACACAAATAAAAACGCTAAAACCACTTTCAGAATTAGCAAAACTAGAAAAATTATTTTGTGGACAAACTCAAATAAAATCTTTAGAAGGATTAGAGAATAAACCGAACTTACAAATCTTAGATGCTCAAAAAACAGACGTTCAAGACCTAACTCCAATAAAAGATTGCAAAAAACTAGAAACACTCGTTTTGATAGATACAAAGCTAGATAACATGGAAATCGCCGAACAGCTCAAAAGACAAAGTCTTAAAAAACTTTATATCAAAGGAACGCCATTACAAGAAAAAATACAGGAAGAAGAAGGTGAAGGAGATGATTATTAAATTATAGAAATCTTTTCTACCCAACAAAAAAGCCATTATCAATGATTTTGATAATGGTTTTTCTATTTTTAATATTAGGTTCTTGTTAGAAAATCTCTTCTTTCTTGACTCCTATAAATGTCATGACAGGATTTTTACAGACGATTGTTCCTTTTACAGGCACTAGATTTTTTCCTTCATGAGTTTCTACGTTGTTTTCTCCTCCTTCTGCATCAATTTCGAATACAACTTTTTCATCAGAAAACTCTACCACTTTAAAAGTTCCCTTTTTGACAGTACTCATTTTGATTCCATTATCAGTAATTGTCATGATATTAAATATCGGAACTACTTTTCCTTTTTCCGTTGCATCTTCAAAATTAGCTGTTAGTGGTATTTTTAGAAGGTCTTTTTTTCCACTAATTCCAAGTTGTAGAGTACGCTGTTTACCATCAGTTTCCTGTACAATGTTAATGGCTACAATAACCTCATCATCGCTTCCTGCTGCAATATTGACGATAGGTTTTGTATTTTCAAAGTCTAGTGATTTTCCGTCCATGGTAATATCTACTTTAGCAGAAGCATTTTCAGCATTACTCATATTTGAAGTTTCTACGTCTGTTCCCATAGCAGCGCCGACCATTTTTTCGGCAATAGTTTCATTTATTTTGTCTTCTAATGCTTTTTTAGGATTGCAAGAAGTAAAAGATAAAACACAGAACGATAAAATAAAATACGATAAAATTTGAGTTTTCATTTGAGTTATTTTTAAATTAATAGTAGTTTGTATTTGATTAATTATTCTGATAAGTATTTGTATGAAATAAAAAGTGAGCTAAAGCAGTACTTAAGCCCACTTTGATACAAACTACTCTATCAGAAAGAGATAAATTTGGAGATTTGAATTTTTTGATTGAATATTCAAAGGTTTTAGTTTTTTTCTTGACCTTTCATAAGTCTAGACATATCCATAACATTATAGCCACTTGTGTCAATAGTTGAACTTTGGTTTTCATTAATTTCAGTAACAGTCATTTTTGTTTTTTCGCCTGTTTTTTTGTCTGTCGATTCCATTTCCATCGTAAACTCTGTCGGCATAGCCATAAGCTGATTTTGCTCTTTTTTACTCTGTGCAAACATTCCTGCAAAGGCTTTGAATTGAGATATTTTTACGTCTTTGGTTGTCCAAGAAACTGCTTTCATATCATCATTTTCCATAATTGTTTCATAACACGTATAACCCAAAATATTTTTTGTACGCCCTGTACGAGTTATTTTGACATCTTTCATAGCCTCTTCAGGGTTTTGTTCTTGCTGTTGTGCTTGTTCGTAGTTTTCAACATTTGGCATTTTCATGGCAACTGCTTGTTTGTTTTCTTCCATGAGCGTTATCATGGCTTTTTGTGAGCCATCAAAAATTATTTTTGCTTCAGTATTTTTGCTTTTGCTATCTTTTGTAGCTTCCATCATTTCCATTGCCATATAATTTGGGTCAGCCGAATTATAATAACGCATAAATACATCAGCGTTTTGTTTTCCATTTTTTTTGTAAGTCTGCATACGCATCACAAAATTAGAATTGAAAGTACAACATGAGTGACATTTTTAAGTATTTGATTTTCAGTTGCAGCGCAACGTAACCTTTGTAGAACCTCAAAAATGAACTTTATTAGAGCTACAGAGT
>PFKD01000313.1 GCA_002784125.1 Flexibacter sp. CG_4_10_14_3_um_filter_32_15 | reverse complement strand
TTTTTTAAAAATTTCTTACAAATGACACTCAAATAAACCTAATATTAAATTAGCATAACTAATTTATTGCTATTTTGGTATGCTTTCCTACCTTTGTTTTATAATAACAAGATAATTTTGTATTTCTTTTGCAGTTGCTTTTTTAGCTTATTTCACTCTACTTTTATAGTTTGCTTTTACATTTATGAACCCTATCTCCTTACATCAAAAAACAGAATGTTTCAAAAATTTAGCTTTCGAAGCTGGTTTTTTGCATTGTGGAATTAGTAAAGCTACTTTTTTAGAAAAAGAAGCCAGAGATTTGGAAAAATGGCTTACTCAAGGCAAAAATGGACAAATGCAATGGATAGAAAATTATTTTGATATTCGTCTTGACCCTCGTCTTTTGGTCGATAATGCAAAGTCAGTTCTTACATTTGCTTATAATTATTATCCTCCCATTTTATTAAATAAAAATAAAGAACGAGAAAGTAATTACAAAATTTCAAAATATGCGTATGGTAGAGATTATCATAAAGTCATCAAGAAGAAATTAAAGCATCTTATCAATCACTTAAAAGAAGAATTTGGCGATTTTAATGGACGTGCTTTTGTTGATTCTGCTCCCATTATGGAAAAAGTTTGGGCAAAAAAAAGTGGCATTACATGGCAAGGCAAACATACCAACGCTATTAATCCCAAAACAGGAAGTTTCTTTTTTTTGGCTACCTTAGTTGTCGATATTGAATTAGAATACGATTCACCTACAAAAGACCGTTGTGGAAACTGTACGCTGTGTTTAGACGCTTGTCCGACTGACGCACTTTCGGTAGAAAATCCCTATCAAATTGATGGAAGCAAATGTATTTCTTATTTTACGATAGAATTAAAAGACAAAATTCCATCAGAAATGCAAGGAAAGTTTGAAGATTGGATTTTTGGTTGTGATATTTGTCAAGATGTTTGTCCGTGGAATAAACGAAAATCAGCACAAATTCCTCATACTGAAAACGATTTTCTGCCTTCTGAGTTGTTACAACAAATGACAAAAAAAGATTGGCAAGAACTCACTAGCGAACTTTTTGATGAGTTATTTGTAGGAAGTGCTGTCAAAAGAACTAAATTTGAAGGATTGAAGCGAAATATTGATTTTCTTAAACCTAAATAAACAAAAAATAACTTTCCTCTATTTTCAAGATGAAGAATTCAAAGTGAAGAATAGAGAAAAGTTAAAAAAAGATTTTTTATATGTTACTTACTATGTAATATAAACTTGATAAACCAAGTTTTTGAAATAAAAATCAAACAAATATTTTTGGCTAAATGTGTATAAAAAAATTAAGAAAATACTTGTAATGACTAACTAAGCCATTAGCCTTGAACTAGCAAAACAACGTTGTAAAATATCTGAGTAGGTTTGTCCAAATTGAGAGATAGCCCAGTTACGAAGTTCAAAAACCTCATTTGAAGTAAGAAGAGCTATTGTTTTGCGTAATTCTTTTTCAAAAAGTGTTTTAGAAAAGCTAACTTTCTGAATAATCATTTTTTGATACTCTAACATAAGCGAAAAAATTTAATGGTGAGTGTTTATTATTTGTGTGTAGTTTATTGAATCAAATATTACTTTTGATTTAGCAAAAATTAAATCTGACACTATTGAATAATCAATTTTTAATTAATTTTGACTTTTGATAACTACTCCTATAAAACGCAAAAAAAATCAATTCTGTTTGCATAAATAGTGATAATTCAAGTTAAAAATTGACTAAATTGTGTTAAAACAACTAATTCTTTGCTGTAAAATTTGATATGTACCAAAAATACATTTTTTTTACTAAAAAAGCAAGTTCAAATTTAAGATAATTGGTATTTTTGAGAAATTTGTGGTTAAAATAATCTTACCTTGAGCTAATTCAACCTTAATTAGAATAAAAATTTATATAAAAAAATAATTATGAATCGATTGATTATCAACAAATTGACTTTTAAAGTTTTCTGTTTTTTGGTTTTTATGATGGGAGTTGTAGTTCCAAAAATTGCATTCTGTCAAGAAATAACTGTACAAGTGGGTACTACAACTATTGGCTTAAACGAAGACTTTGAGGTTACGGTTACAGTAAAAGATGGAGAATTGAAAAAATATTCTAAATTTCCTAAAATAAACGGAATGGATAAGGCTGAAATATACACTTCGCAGTCAATAAATTTTGTGAATGGGCAGGTTTCAAAAACGCAAGCTGTTACGCAGCGTTATAGAGCTTCTAGGCAAGGAACGTACTTTTTGCGTCCTTTTACAATGACTGTTAATGGGGAACAAGTTCGTCATGCAGGAGCAAGTATTGATGTAAAAGGAAAATCTACCACTACCAATCCTTTTGATAGCTTTTGGGGCAGAACTGAAAATACAGAATACATTTCGGTACAAGATGATGCTTTTTTTGCCATTACAACCAACAAACAAAATCCATATATAGGCGAAGGATTTACTATTACAATGTCTTTTTATGTTGCTGTTTCGAATCGTGCAACGCTTAATTTTTATGAACTAGGAGAGCAAAAAGCTGACATTTTAAAACAAATAAGACCAAAAAATGCGCTTGAAGAAAATTTTAATATCATTCAGCCTGTTCCAGAAATGGTCAAAATAAATGGAAAAGATTATCGTCAGTACAAAGTCTATCAAGCTGTTTTTTATTCTCTTAGTCCTCAACAAATTTCTATTCCTGCTATTCCATTCAAAATGGTAAAGTATGATGTCGCTGTCAATTCGCAAAGTATTTTTAATCAAATGAAAGAAAATATCAAAACTTATTATAGTGAGCCTGTTTCTATTACGGTTAAAGAATTGCCTCCACATCCACTCAAAGACCAAGTGCCAGTAGGGAATTATATTTTGAAAGAACAGATTGCAAGCAAAAATCTTGAAACAGGGCAAAGTGTACAGTATCAATTTCGAATAGAAGGAGAAGGAAATTTGTCTGTTATTGAAAAACCACAAATTCCAAAGACAGGAAACTTTGATTTTTATGAACCCACTATTTCCGAAATGCTCAGAAGAAATAACAATGCCGTTTATGGAACAAAAGATTTTAATTATTATATCATTCCAAACGAACCAGGGCTTTATCCAATGAAGGATTATTTTAGTTATATCTTTTTCAATACAAAAAAAGACGATTATGATACACTTGCTTCACAAATAACATTGAGCGTAACAGGCGAAAGTAGAAAAAATGCTTCTATTAGAAGTGCTGATTTAGGCTCTTTTTATGATAGAATAAACGAAGAAAGTAATAGTTTGAGAAGTAAAAATGAGATTACGTGGGAAAAATATGGAATTAATGGAATTGCTGTTTTATTTGCTCTAGTTTTGGGTTTAAGTATATTGATTGGTAAAAAAGTGCGTCAAAGAGATTTAGATAAAGAAGAATAAATAAAGCTAGGAATAATTACAAATAAATAGCTAGTCAAAATTAATTATATCTATTTTTTATTTTAAATTGTTCTGTACCGTAGGTCTGACCAGTTTAAAATATCTCTTTAAAGCTCAAAAAGTCTTATTTTTTCCAAGTCAGACCTTCGGTACAGACTTGAAAAAAATGCAAGATAATAATACAAACTAATTAGGACGGGTTACTTATTTGACATTCAATAATTTTAATTCGTAATTCGTAATTTTTAATTCGTAATTATTCCTAATTTTCTAATTTGTTCAAAATATAAAAAAGCAATATTGAAAATAGAGGAATAAGAGGAGAAAAATAAAAGCGAAGTAAATTTTCAGACAAATTAAATAAAAAATGTGTTTCAAAAAATTTATAGGCTAATATCAGAATCACAATTAGTATATAAATCAAAAAATGAATAACAACTGTTTTTTTGATGCTAGAAATAGAAGCAAAACACAGCCAAATAATAATAGCATTTAGTAAAATAAATAACAAACCTATCGTTCCCATATCTAAAACAGAGATAAAAGGAATACTAGAGAATGTAGTTGAAATAAAACTTGCTAGTTGCATACGATTCATTCCTAAAAAGAACCATACTATAAAAAGCAGAATTACTCCAAAAATACGTAAGAAATAAAATAGTCTTTTTTGCAATTTGATGATAGCTAATTTTTGTGTTATAAGATTAGATTTTTCCTTGTTTCAAGCTCGGAATCATAAATTTGTTTACCCAAATTATCCAAATCCAAAAGGTAACACCATAAACAATAAAAGTAAATAAATAGTGATGATTAAAATCTACACTTTCAGGATAATATTTTACATTCAAGGTAAGAGCAGCAATACGAATTACATTCAATAGAAAAATTACAGCCACTCCCAAAGGGATAAATACTAATTTAGGCTTTATAGAAACAGGAGTAGCCAAAATAAAAGAAGCAAAAAGAGCAAAAAGAGCAAGTCCATTGCAAGGCGCACCCACCGAAACACAACTTATAGAATTAAGAGAAACCGTATGAGGCAAAACCTGATAAGAAGCATCAAAACCAAACCAAGTCAATAGTTCGGTACTACTTTTTCCTACCCATTCTATCAAAATTCTATCAATAGATGTATTTTCTGCTAAATACAGTTCATATACTAAATACCAACTTCCATAAATGGCTATAAATAAAATTACAAAACGAGTAACAGGGTTTTTCATATCAATGTTGATGTATTTGATTTTTAGAACTGAAATATACAAAATAAAATAGCCATTCAGTACTGTACCCTACTTTTTTTAGGGTAAACGCACGAAACTTTTTATACTGCTTTCAGTGTATTTAAACACACTTTAACTATCAGAGTAAATTCAATTTACAAAGTTAAA